>JBJECC010000119.1:0-11216 GCA_051870655.1 Parabacteroides sp.
TATCCAAGTCCAGCGCCGGCGCCACAAAGACCGGAGCCTTGCAGGAGAGATAGGTGGTCACCAACATATTGTCGGCCACCCCATGCGCCATTTTGCCAATGGTGGAGGCTGTAGCGGGTGCAATCAACATGGCATCCGCCCACAATCCCAGATCTACATGGCTGTTCCACGTACCATCACGATTGGAGAAAAACTCACTGATTACGGGATGACAACTCAAAGTAGCCAGTGTCAACGGGGTGATAAACTCCTTTCCTGCCGGGGTAATCACCACCTGTACCTCTGCCCCCTTCTTGACCAGTCCTCGAATGAGATAAGCGGCTTTGTAGGCGGCAATACTGCCCGTGACACCTAAAATGATATGTTTTCCTTTCAGCATACTCGTTCCTTTTACTCTTATCGTTTCAACTGGGAGCCACGCAGCTTGATCTTTGTCAACGCATTCTTCGTGTTCAACGGGAAGTCGCCCTTCATCACCCAGTCGTAGAAATTGGGGTCTGTCTTCAACACCTCCGTCACCAAACGGCCTTTGTATTTGCCGAAATTGATCACCTCCTCCTTTTTCTCGTTGTAGATCAGGCGGCCTGCAAAATCGACATTGTTCGTGAAGCTGGAGAATTCCGACAAATAGTTGACATCGTTTTTCAGTGTCGGATAGCGGTCCAGCTGCGCCTTCAACACCTCATAGGTGGCCAATGTATCGGCCATGGCCGTATGGGCATTCTCCAGATCCTTGTTACAGTAGAACCGATAGGCAGCCGACAGCGTCCGTTGCTCCATCTTGTGGAAAATCGTCTGTACATCCACAAACTTGCGTTTGTTCAGATCCACATCCACACCGACGCGCAGAAACTCCTCGGCCAACATGGGAATGTCGAAACGATTGGAGTTGTAGCCGGCCAAATCACACCCTTTGATAAGCGCTGCCAATGTCTTGGCAATCTCCTTAAACGTAGGACAATTCTTCACATCCTCATCGGTAATTCCATGTATCTCCGTCGATTCCTTCGGGATCGGCATCTCCGGATTCACCCTCCAAGTCTTGCTTTCCTCTTTTCCGTTCGGAGAGACTTTCAAGATCGACACCTCGACAATCCGATCTCTTGAAATATTGATACCGGTTGTTTCCAGATCAAAAAACACCAACGGATTGGCTAAATTCAATTGCATTTCTTTTCGATTAATCGTTCAACATCATGGGCATCAACAACATCAGCAGATCTTCATTCTCCTCGTTCTTCTCCGGCAAAATCAAGCCGGCACGGGAAGGATCCGCCAGTTCCATCACCACCTCGTCAGAAGAGAGATTACTCAAGATCTCTATCAGATAGGTCGCCTTGAAACCGATGCTCAACTCTTCGCCCTCAAACTGGCAAACGATGTACTCTTCGGCTGAGGTCGAAAAATCAATATCCTGTGCAGAGACAATCATCTGACCCGCCTTGATGTCCAACTTGACCAGCCCGATCGACTGGTTGGAGAAGACAGACACACGCTTCAAGGCAGCCAGTAGGGAGATACGGTCAATCGTGACCCGATAGGGATTCTCAACCGGAATCACGCTGTTGTAGTTCGGATAGCGTCCCTCTGTCAAGCGACACACCATCTCAAAACTGCTGCACTGTACGTAGGCATTGTTGTCATCAAACTTGATGCACACCATGTCAGACTCTTTCGCCAACAGATTCCGAAGCAGGTTGGCCGGTTTTTTCGGCAACACAAAGGTGGAGTTCTGAGGCACACCCACTGCCAGATTCCGCAAACGTACCAGTTTGTGACCATCCGAAGCCACAAATGTCAGATCGTTGGTATGCATATCGAAATAGATTCCATTCATGACGGGACGCATGGGATCGTCCGAGGTGGCGAACAGCGTACAGCTGATGCCCTTCAACAATTCTTCCGCCTTCATCGCGAAGGTAATCGCATTTTCCTTCAATGGCTTCTGTTGCGGATAAGCATCCCCCTTCTGTCCGATGAAATTATATTTACCATTTTGGAAATGGATGAATATTTCCAGGTTATCATCATTAATATCAAACGTCAACGGTTGTTCGGGCAGCTCTTTCAGCGGATCCAACAGAATCTTGGCACCGATCGCAAAGAGTCCGCTACCCTGCACATTCATTACCTCAATGCTTGTCACCAGGCGTGTCTCCGCATCAGCCGCAGTGATGGTCAACAAGTTCCCTTCCAGATGGAACAGGAAATTATCCAATATCGGTAATGTATTTTTTGCCGCTATCACCTTACTGATCGATTGCAAGCGCGATAACAAAGCCGTACTCGAAACATCAAATTTCATTGCTTATTCGTTTATTAATTGGTAAATCTTCAATTTATTATACAACGTCTTCCGGTCGATGCCCAACAACTGGGCCGCCTGCGTCTTGTTATATCCGGTCGCCTCCAACGCGCGACGAATACTTTGCCATTCCTGTTTCGGATCTTTCAAGGTGAAACGGTTTGAATCCACCTCGTTATGGAACAGCTCATCCGGCAATTCCCGAGGGGTGATGTAACGCCCCGTGACCAACAGAGTGGCATATTTCACTACATTCTTCATCTGACGCAGATTGCCCGGCCATGCGTAGGACTGGAAAATGCGTATGGTCTCCTCATCAAAACCAATGATGTTCTTATGCAGTTCGGCATTGGCCAGATCCAGGAAATGATTGGCAAAAAGCAACAGATCCTCCTTACGCTCTTTCAGATCCGGAATCCGGATCGAGAACTCGTTGATCCGATGATAGAGATCTTCCCGAAATTCACCTTTGGCAATCGCTTCGCGCAGATTCTCATTCGTAGCCGAGACCAGCCGCACATGGATGGGAATCTCCTGATTGCTTCCGATGGGCTTTATCTTCCGCTCCTGCAATGCCCGAAGCAGCTGCACCTGCACTTCATAACTCAGATTCCCGATCTCATCCAAGAAGATCGTCCCCCCTTCCGCGGCCACGAAAGCTCCCACTTTGTTGTCGATAGCCCCCGTGAAAGAGCCCTTCACATGACCAAAAAACTCAGAGGCAGCCAGTTCGCGCGGGATGGCACCACAATCCACCGCCACAAAAGGAGAACGGCGACGATGGCTCTGCTCGTGTATCAGACGGGCGATATACTCCTTGCCTGTTCCACTGGATCCTGTCACCAGCACAGACATATCCGTAGGAGCCACCAGACGGACATGCTCATACAGCTGACGTGCCAGACGGCTCTGCCCCTCTATATAGAGAGGGACGGCAGGCTCCTCTTCCGACACACGGGCCGACAGAATCTCATGGATCTTCTCCAACAGATCTTCCGGATTCAACGGTTTGGCGATGTAGTCGGCGGCACCTGCCTTCATGGACTGCACGGCGGTCTGTATCTCCGCATAGCTGGTCATCATGATCAAAGGCACTTGCGCATGTTTCTCTTTCAGCCAGCGCAACACACCGATGCCATCGCCGTCCGGCAAACGCAAATCGGAAATCACCAAGTCAAACTCCTTCTCATCCAGACGACGGAACGACTCAGCCACCGAAGTCACTGAGCTCACGTCAAACCCTTTCTTTCCCAACCAAGTCTTCAGCATGAAAGAGAAGGTCACATCATCTTCGATAATCAGGATGGATGACATATCACTCCGTTTCGTTTTATCCTATTTTAGCACAAATCAATTCTGCTGCTTTCTTGCCGCTCATCAGCATACCGCCGAAGATCGGACCCATACGAAAGCTACCGCTCACGCCATTGGCAGCCATACCGGACACAAAGAGGCCCGGATAAATCTCCTTGGTGTTCTCCACAGTCGTTGCCTCGCCCAGCTCTACATTCAGAGAGCGTTCACCAATCACTTCACCGGTCGGCGTATTCAACCGGATGCCGTTCTTACGGGCCACCACACGGGCGATCTCACAGTCATGTCCGGTACCCTCCAAAACAGCCTTGGCCATGATGGTCAGCGGATCGACATGCATTCCTTCGCGGATGACCGGAGCCCAGTTGACTACCACACCGGCAACCGAATCGTTATGGAACACGACATCCTCCACAGAATAGCAATTGAAGATAGTGGCGCCCGCCTTCGTAGCCTGGTAAATCAATGCAGACGTAGTGTGTACGGAATCCATGATGTAGGTACCGTTGCCTGCATCCTGATAAGAGACACCCAATTCGCGGACAATCGGCATTGCCTCTTCCTGTACCACGATATCATTAAACATCATGGCACCGCCCCACATGCCACCACCTGGAGCCAACTTCCGATCAAACAATGCCACCTTCTTACCGGCCTTTGCCAAATAATAGGCAGCAACAATACCAGAAGGGCCACCGCCTACAATAGCTACATCTACTGAAAGATTCCGTTTTAACTTCTCAAAATATGAGTTGATAATTCCTCTCGAAACTACTTGTTCCATTTTTTTATACTGATTAGATTATTCTATTAGGGAATACCCTTCCCCTTTCTCGCAGCAAATTTAGACAAAAAAAGCCATCCACCACATAGGCGGACGGCTTTCTTTCTTATATTAAAGAGGGAATCCTCTTTTCAGCACTTGATACGCAACTGCTGCAACACATTGCGAATTTTCTCATAGGTGACAATACGCGTCGGCACCAGCGGAAGACGCAGCTTGTTCTTGATAAATCCCATCATACTCAACATACTCTTCACACCAGCCGGATTACCATCGACAAACAACAGGCTGAACAACTCCGTAAAACGGTGATGGATCGTGCGGGCACTGTCATAGTCTCCAGCCAAAGCCAAACGGACCATCCGGCCGAATTCACGCGGGAACGCATTTCCGATCACAGAAATCACACCCACAGCACCCAAGGTAATCAACGGGAAGGCAATGCCGTCATCACCGGAAATCACACAGAAACTGTCAGGCTTGTTCTTGATGATGTCATCCATCTGGGTGATATTGCCGGAAGCCTCCTTCACAGCCACGATATTCTTGAATTCACGTGCCAGGCGCAACGTAGTCTCGGCAGTCATGTTCACACCTGTACGTCCCGGCACATTGTATAATACGATCGGCAATCTTGTAGCCTCTGCAATTGCCTTATAATGCTGGTAAATACCCTCTTGAGAAGGTTTATTGTAATAGGGCACCACCGAAAGAATCGCGTCAATCCCTTCGAAATTATCATGCTTCAATTTTTCCACAATCGTACGTGTACAATTGCCACCCAGTCCCAATACAATTGGGATCTGTCCACGCACACGTGACACCACCAAATCTATGACATGCTTCTTTTCCTCTTCCGTCAGTGTCGGAGTCTCGGCTGTCGTTCCAAGTACAACCAAATAATCCACATTATTCTGCAACAAATAATCCACCAACTTACCCAGTGCCGTGTAATCTACACTTTCATCTTCCTTAAAAGGGGTGATCAAAGCCACACCCAGTCCTTTTAAATTTATATCAGCCATAGGGAAATTTTTCCTTTTTATTATTTTGCGGTGCAAAAATAAGGATTTTATATTATTTAGAACGAATCGTCTGCAAATAAAATACAATCTGACCAAACAAATATTTGACATCATCGCGGGCTGTCACCCGGATGGACAAATCGCACACACTCGCTTCATTCTCCCGCCGTGTACCGACTCTGAAACGGGCCGGATGCGTCAGAATCAGATACTGGACCAACAGATCTTCTGTACAGGTGAGGTCTATCAAAATGTCAGCCTGGACAGCCGACAACTCCTTTTGTCTGGCTGCAACAGGAAAGCCCCATGCGTCCAAATCCTTTTGTAAATCAATCTGATGAAAATTCGGATCAGCCGAATCAGGCTGTGACAATCCCTTGCCGATCTGACACACCGAGACGACCTTCTTCAGCATCCGAAGTGTCTCCAGACAAGGCTCGACTTCGGCTACATCCTTGGCCTGATAAAAGACCAAAAAGCTCCGTGCATCCCGAATGGTGCAGAAACGGCAGGTACGGGATGTGGCAGCCGCACGCAACTCCCGTACTTTCCGTTTTAAGAAATAGTTTGATATGATCATTCGCCTACCCATTTCAAGAAGTCCTCTTCATTCATCACTTGCACGCCTAACTTAACGGCCTTCTCCAACTTGGCAGGTCCCATGTTCTCGCCCGCCAAGATAAAACTGGTCTTACCGGATACCGAACCGCTGTTCTTGCCACCGTGCAGTTCGACCATGGCCTTATACTCATCACGCGAATGGTGTGCAAAGGTACCGCTGATCACCACCGTCTTTCCTTTCAGTTTGTCCGAACGGTTGGCCAGCTTCTCTTCGGAAACAGCCATCTGCAATCCGGCCGCTTTCAGCCGTTCCACCAACGAACGGTTCCGTTCATCCGCGAAATAGCGTTTCACACTGTTGGCAATCCGCTCACCGATTTCATCTACGGCAACCAACTGCTCTAAGGTGGCAGCCTGCAAAGCATCGATTGAATGGAAAGCACCTGCCAACCGCTTGGCAACCGTCTCCCCCACATACCGAATGCCCAACGCATACAAGACACGTTCGAAAGGGACCTGTTTGGAAGCCTGTAAACTCTCCAGCAGGTTGTGGGCACTCTTCAAGGCCCAACGTTCCAATCGCACGAGATCCGGTACTTTCAAGGTGTAAAGGTCTGCCGCATCCCGGATCAGCCCTACATTATACAGGTCCTCCACCGTCTCCGGTCCCATGTTGATATTCATGGCACGACGGGTGACAAAATGCTCGATCCGCCCTTTGATTTGCGGCGGGCAACCGGTGTCATTGGGACAATAATGGGCTGCCTCTCCCTCCGGACGTACCAATGGAGTCCCACATTCCGGACAGGTCCGGATAAAACGCACCTCATCGCCCAGCATCATGCCGCGCGCTTCGACATGCACACCTACAATCTTCGGGATGATCTCACCTCCCTTCTCCACATAGACCTGATCACCCAGATGCAGATCCAGTCCTTTGATGATGTCGGCATTGTGCAATGAGGCACGCTTGACTACCGTTCCGGCCAACAGGACTGGCTCCAGATTGGCAACCGGGGTAACAGCTCCGGTGCGTCCCACCTGGAAAGAGACCGAGTTAAGCCGTGTCTCCGCCCGCTCGGCCTGAAACTTATAGGCAATCGCCCAACGGGGACTCTTGGCAGTAAAGCCCAAAGTCCGTTGCTGACGAAGCGAGTTTACCTTCAGCACGATACCGTCTGTCGCCACCGGCAACTCCTTACGGGCCACATCCCAATAGGAAATATAGTCGAGCACATCGTTCATCGAGTGGCAAAGACGGATCACGTCCGGGATCTTGAATCCCCACCGGCGGGCTGCCTCCAAATTGTCGTAATGGGTCTCAGCCGGTAACTTCTCACCTAACAAATAATAGAAATAGGCATCCAACCGACGGGCTGCCACAATAGCCGGATTCTGCTGTTTCAAAGTGCCGGAAGCCGCATTGCGCGGATTGGCAAACAGCGGTTCCTCCTGTTCCTCCCGCTCTTTGTTCAACCGGTCAAACTCCGCCCACGGCAGAAGAATTTCACCTCGGATCTCGAACCGGTCCGGATACCCCTCTCCGTGCAAACGCAAAGGAACAGAACGGATCGTCTTGACATTGGTTGTCACATCGTCACCCCGGGTACCGTCTCCACGGGTGACAGCACGGACCAGACGCCCCTGCTCGTACGTCAAGGAGATCGAAACACCGTCATATTTCAGCTCGGCCACGATCTCAAAGGGTTCTCCATTCAGTGCCCGCTCCGTACGTTCATAAAAGTCACGCACATCAGCCTCCGAATAGGTATTCCCCAGCGAGAGCATCGGATAAGTGTGAACCACCTGTGCAAACTCCTTGGAGAGGTCGCTTCCCACACGCTGTGTCGGGGAAAGCGGATCTGCAAACTCAGGATGCGCCTCCTCCAGCAATTGCAACTGCTTCATCTTCTCATCATACTCCCGATCGGAAATGAGAGGATCTGACAAGACGTAATAGCGATAATTGTGCTGTTCCAGTTCCTCGCGCAACTGTTTGATCTGATTCTTCAACTCTTCCATCCTTTTCACACCTGTCTAAACGGTTAATAGATCAATCTTATGTTATCGACCCACAAAGTCGTACCTACCGTACCAATATAGGCTCCTCCGTGGCTGGAAACAAACTGCAACACCATGTGGGTCGGCTTTTCATCCGCTTCGGCCCAGCCGACCTCCTGAATCACCACCGCCTCGCCACGGCTATTGGTCGTACAACGGTCCTCCTCCTGCAACCGCATATAGGGACGATATTCCGCGCGACGGGTAATGTCGCCATACAGAACCGGGAACGTGGCATCATTCACCCAGTCTGTCGTCTCCGTAAAACGGACCACCATGGTTCCTACCCGTTTGGAATACACCTTTCCCTCCTTGTCCTCCCATCGTTTCTGCAACAGAAGCACTACCGAAATCGAATCGGCCCCCGGCACTTCGCTCTGCCGGCTGAATCCGGTACTTCGGATACGGTTCTGACGGGGGAAGGTCTTCGTCTTATAGTCAAACCGGATGGCCTTCGGACGTTGGGTAAACGGAATACCGCTCAACAACATGCTCTGCGGGTCCTTCGTGCCCCGGATCGGCTCATGGATCTCCCCCAACAGCAAGGAACCGGCGGCAATCACCTCGATGTTGACCAGTCCCATCACCTTGACTTTTTCAAAACGGGTCTCCATACGGGCACACCAACCGTTACCCCTCCGCTCCGGAAACACAGAATTGTTGGTCTTGACAACCCCAGCCACTTTGGCATAGACGTTGGAGGTAGCCCAAGGGGAACCGCCTTGATTGGTGTAGGCCACGTTCCCACGGATGGTGTCACGCGGACCCACTTCATACAGATGCTTCGTCTCCCCGCCGATCACCTTCGACTCATAGATCTCCCGGACAATCCATTGATCCAAATTGCCAAACGGGATCTCCACCACCTTCTCCTGTGCCTGCAGACACAGACCCAGGCACGAGAAGAGCCCCAACAGACAACATTTAACTCTCCAGATCATAACCCCATGCCTCCAATGCCATGCGCCAGTTGTCCTCCACCATCTTCACGATGTTGGGCTCATACTTATACTGGTTTTTCTTGTAGCCCTTTTTCTTGTCCAAATAACGCTGGATCTCCTGCCGGGCCTCCTCAAAACCAGTCAGACTCAGCTTCTGGTAAATCTCCTGGGTCAGATCGAAGGCATTCTTCTCGAAATCCTCAAACTTCACTTCCACCAGATTGCCCGCAGGGATCAACTGTTTCTGCTCTTCATAGACCCGGAACAGACGTTTATACACCTCCACAAAGTTGGCAATCAGCTGTTCGTCCGACAACGGTTGCAGTTTCAACGGGCGGATAGTTTTCGTAAAGAAATTGACCGTACTCTCGAACACCGTATAAGGATTCCGTTTCAAATAGATAAACTTGGCATTCGGGAACATCTCCAACAACAATTTCACCCGTCCTGTATGGGGCGGATTCTTACTCAGATACTGACTGCCACCCGTGTTCCACAGAGAGGTCTTTACCAAGCGCAGGAATGTCTCCTTAAAGATACGACGCTCCTCTTCCGTACTCTTCTCCATCGTCAGATAGCGGTCACAGTACTCCAACATACGCTGGGGGAAGAACCAGAAATTATAATAGGTATAAGGCATCATATTGGAGAGCGCAAACTCTTCCTCCTGCGGCAAATCAGGTTTCAGCTCCATGTTATCGGCCGGACGGTGATCCGGCATGGTGAAGGCCATGTTTCCCTTGAAGAAGGGTTGTCCCCACAACATCAGATGCGGGAAAACGGTCTGGTAAGTCGTCGTATAACCGAAATGCTTATCACACGCAAAGACATTGTGCACAAAGGTCGTACCGCTGCGCCAATGGCCGAGAATGAAAAGCGGATCCATTTCCAACGGTTTGTCGGCCAGTTTCTTATAATAATGATCCTCGATCGGTTTCAGCGAACTTAACAGGCGGCAGACCCCTTTTGTCAAGCGATACTTGGATTTATACTCCTCTCCAATCGTCTGTCCGGCCGTCACCTGTTTGAACGTCTTCCAGTCGGCTCCAATCAATGTATTGATAGGCAATTTGTCAAATTCCAACAGTCCCATAAGATTCTTATTCTGACAATTTAATAGTTAAACCTTTTTGTTTCAACGCCTCGCAGAAGCGGGCCACAGCCTCGTAGTGCTCAGCACCGATGCCCAACTGCGAGAGGCTGATTTCTGCCAGCACATCTTCACCGACCATCTCCTTCACATCCACGCGGTCAATGATCATGCCGACAGCCGACGTATTATTGGTGATCGGATCAATCAGGATGAAAGCACCCGTCTGGCGATTCTGCAAATAGGGATCAAAGAAAAGCTCTTTCCCTGTGGTAAAGACGACGCGTCCGATCTCATTCAGCTCCAAATGATCGACCGCCGACTGTTCCATTGTGTTTACATCGACCCGATAACGGATATGATCCACCCGGGCACGGGTCGTACGGGTGGTATGTTTGATATAGAACTGCTTCTCCACATCCATCGGTTCCTCGTCCATCCACACCAGCATCGCTTCGAAGTTCCTGTCAACCGTCGGCTGGTCATCGGGATGCACCAACATCTCTCCCCGCGACACATCAATCTCATCCTCCAATGTCAAGGTCACGCACTGAGGTGGAAAGGCCTCCTCCAGCTCCCCGTCATAGGTGACAATGCTCTTGATGCACGATTGTTTTCCAGAGGGCAACGCCATGACCCGGTCGCCCTTCCGGACCACACCACTGGCCACTTTGCCGCAAAAACCCCGGAAATCCAGATTGGGGCGCAACACATATTGCACCGGGAACCGGAAATGGGTATAGTCGCGGTCCAGATCAATGGGGACATTCTCCAAATAGTCCAATAAAGAGGGACCTTCATACCAAGGGGTCCGGTCGCTCTTCTCAACCACATTGTCGCCGTCAAGCGCGGAAAGCGGGATGCAAGTGACATCCGAGATGCCCAAAGGTGCTACGAACGCCTCATATTCGGCCACAATCCGATCGAAGACTGCCCGGTCGAAGTCCACCAAGTCCATCTTATTGACCGCCAAAACCAAATGCTTGATACCCAGCAAAGAGACCAGATAGCTGTGGCGGCGGGTCTGTGTGATCACGCCGGTGCGGGCATCCACCAGGATAATGGCCAAGTTGGCCGTGGAACCTCCTGTAATCATGTTACGGGTATATTGTTCATGCCCCGGAGTGTCGGCAAT
>JBJECC010000120.1:0-11214 GCA_051870655.1 Parabacteroides sp.
GATCTGGGTGTCTGCCCGAAATATCTGTAATGTCGTTTTCATGTTCTCACCTTTTATTGTGCAAAGATATGACAAAATGATTGCCGCATTGTGAAAAATAATGAAAAAGTGGAAGTTTTGGGTAGAATGTCAGTTGAATTTGGGTATATTTGAGACGAAAATATTTTACAAAACTGACAATTTCCTGACCTTGACTAACTTTTTCTTTTTGTTTAAAACGGTTAAATGTTGAGACGGCCAAGCGTGAGCTTCGCCGTTTCCTTTTTTATATAGGGTCCTCTTTTGAAAGATAACCTGCGGGGAACCTCCTTTGTTTGGCAGAAAGTCGTATCTTTGGGCTGAGTAAATGATATCTGTCAATTCTTTAACAAATAAAACGTATGAATAGAACAAAGTATGCCGGATGGTGTTTCCTGACTTCACTTGTGTTTGGCCTATTGACGGGTTGTTGTCATCCATCCGAACCGGCAGTTGAAAAGCCTGTCGGAAGTGATTACATTGTGGCAGCCTACATTTGGCCCTCCTGCCACGATGACTCCTTGGCGCACACCTATCTTTGGGATCAGGGAGAGGGCGAATGGGAGATTATCAAAAAGGGAAATCCTCGTTTCGAAGGGCATTATCAGCCGCGACAGCCCCTGTGGGGATATGAGCCGGACAACGATCCGCAGGTGGTGGAGCGTTGGATCAACACCGCTTTGGCGCATGGCGTAAATACCTTCGTGTATGACTGGTATTGGTTCAAAAACGGCCCCTATTTGGAGAGTGCACTGAACGATGGTTTCCTGAAGGCCCCCAGCAATCGGAAAATGAATTTCTACATCATGTGGGCAAACCACACGGTGGTCCACAACTACTGGAACTATCATAAATATGGTGATGACACTTCGGTGCTGTTCGACCCTAAAGTAGATTGGGAGAACTTCAAGATCGTGGTGGACCGGGTGATCCGCCAATACTTTACGCAACCCAACTATCTGAAGTTTGAGGGCTGTCCGGTGATGGCTATCTTTGACTACGGGCAGCTGGTCAACAGCTTCGGCTCCATTGAAGAGACCCGCAAAGCGCTGGACTATTTCCGCGAGCAGGTGAAGGCAGCCGGTTTCCCCGGTGTGCATTTCCAGATGAATCCCGGTGGTGGCTACTTCCTGAATGATGACAACCGCAAACAACTGACGGATCTGATCAACGGATTGGGTGTCAACAGTGTGGCGTTCTACAATATGGGTGGTTTCAATACAGACTATTTAGTGCACTGTGCCGATGCTGTTGAGATCCGCAAACAGTGGGATGAGGCGCTTGATGTGCCCATTTTCCCGACCGTTTCGATCGGCTGGGACGATACGCCCCGTTTCCCTGCCAAGGGAGCCGATGATGTGACCCGTTTCCACAACACTCCGACCTCTTTTGCCACTTATCTGGCCGTGGCCAAGGAGTTTGCGGATACACATCCCGATCAACCGAAAATGATGATGATCAACGCCTGGAACGAATGGGTGGAGGGCAGTTATCTGCTGCCGGACCATCTGAATGGTTTTGGTTATCTGGAGGCCGTGCGGGATGTGATGCAGGGTAAATATGACAAAGCATCTATCAAATAAGTTTATTATATAATGTATGAAGTCTGAACGACCGCTTATTTTATTGACGAACGATGATGGCTACCAGGCATTGGGCATCCGGGAACTGGCCGGATGCCTGCGTGAGTTGGGTGACATCGTCGTGTTTGCACCCGATGGTCCCCGTTCGGGTATGTCCAGTGCCATTACTTCGCTGATCCCCATCAAATGCCGGTTGGAGGCACAGGAGGAGGGATTGACGGTCTATAGCTGTACGGGCACACCGGTGGACTGTGTCAAGCTGGCCATCAACGAGATCCTCGACCGCCGGCCTGACCTGTTGGTCTCTGGAATCAACCACGGTGGCAATATGGCGATCTGTGTCAACTATTCCGGTACGATGGGGGCAGCCGCTGAGGGGTGTATCTTCGATGTGCCCTCCATGGGTGTTTCGTTGTTGGATCATCGGCCCGATGCCGATTTCTCGGAGTGCTGCCGTCTGACGCTTCCGTTGGCCCGCCGTATTCTGGAGGAGGGATTGCCGCATGGCACCTACTTGAACCTCAATGTACCGGCCATTCCGCAGGTGAAGGGGATGAAGTTGTGCCGCCAGACAGATGGCCGCTGGGTGAACGAATTCAAGCGTGCGGAAAATGCCTCCGGCGAACCGGTCTATTGGTTGACCGGCAATTTCGAAAGTCGCAAGCCGGCTCATCTGTCCAATGACGTGCGGGCACTCGACAAGGGCTATGCCTCGTTGGTACCCTGCAAGGTGGATGTGACGGATTATACATTTTTGAAGAAATTCAAGTTATGAAGTACTATCTCATAGCGGGAGAGGCTTCGGGCGATTTGCATGCCTCCAATCTGATGGCCGCTTTGAAGGAGCAGGATCCACAGGCCGATTTCCGCTTTTTCGGTGGCGACCTGATGCAGGCGGTGGGGGGCACGTTGGTCACGCACTACCGGGAGATGGCCTACATGGGCTTCATCCCCGTGCTGCTCCACGCACGTACGATTCTGGACAACCTGCGCCGCTGCAAGGAGGACATTCGCGCCTACTGTCCTGATGTGGTCATCCTGGTCGATTTCCCGGGGTTCAATCTTAAGATTGCCCGGTTTGTCAAAGAGCAATTGGGCGGGCGTGTGGTCTATTACATCTCGCCCAAGATCTGGGCCTGGAAACAATACCGCATTCGGGAGATCCGCCGCTATGTGGATCAGATGCTCTGCATCTTACCCTTCGAGACCGACTTTTATGCCGGTCTCCACTATCCTGTGACCTATGTGGGCAATCCCTCTGTGGATTCTGTGGCACAGTTCCGCCAGAGTTATCGCCAGTCGGTAGAACAATTCTGCAAGGAGGAACAACTGGATCCCGGCAGACCCATTGTGGCCTTGTTGGCCGGCAGTCGTCGGCAGGAGATCCGGGACAACCTCCCGCTGATGTGCCGTGTGGCGGCTGACCCGTTGTGGCGCGACCGTTACCAGTGGGTGATAGCCGGTGCTCCGGGCATTGAGCCGGACTACTATCGTCCCTATTTGCCGGCAGATACGCCGGTTAAAATTCTTTTCGGAAAGACCTACTCCCTGTTGCAACACAGTACATTGGCTCTTGTGACCTCCGGAACCGCCACGTTGGAGACAGCCCTTTTCCGCGTGCCGCAGGTGGTGTGTTATGCCGTCCGGGGCGGGTCATTTGCCAATTTCGTGTTCCGCCATTTCTTCCGTACGCCCTTCATCTCCCTTGTCAATCTCATTGCTGGGCAGGAGGTGGTGCAGGAGCTGTTCGGGGGTCGCTTTACACTGGCTGAAGTACGGGCGGAATTTGCACGGCTGCAAGAGGAATCCTACCGGCAGCAGATGCTACAGGGTTACGACCGGATGATCCGTATCCTGGGTGAACCTGGTGCATCCCGTCGTGCTGCAGAGCAGATTGTCTCCGCATGTCACTCTTAACATTCTTTATCTGGGTCGCTTGCAGCATTCCGGTGGTTTTCGGCATCTTCCCGGTATGAACCCAAAAGTAAGAACAAGTATGAAGATGTTGAAAAGAGTTTCGTGGATGTGGGGTCTTTGTCTGCTGTTGACCCTGATGTCATCCTGTTTGGACGACGATGACTATTCGTTGGGGAATTTTTCGATTGATGTGGCCTCGGTGAAGGCTCCTCATGCCGGAGCCCCCTATTTCCGGCTGGACGACGGGACCACACTGTGGCCTGCCGCAGGCTATATGCCTGTTTCCCTGAAAGACAATCAGCGGGTGCTGATGAATTATACGTTGTTGGGCGACTCTGCTATGGGAGCCGTAGGCTATGACTATTATATCCGGGTGAACCGGTTAGACACGCTGCTGACCAAGAAGCCGGTGGACTTTCTGGGGGCGGAGACCGACTCTGTGTATGGCACAGATCCTGTGAAGATCATCAGCATGTGGACTGGTAACGGCCATCTCACCATTCAGTTTGAGGCTGATTTCGGAGGCCGCACGCCGCATTGGTTGAATCTGGTGCATGGGTCGTCGGCAGAGGATCCCTATCTGCTGGAGTTCCACCAGAACGCCTACGACGATCCGCGTCTCTCCCGTTCGTCCGGTCTGGTCTGCTTCGACCTCTCTCCGCTGGCATTCCCTTCAGATCCTGTCACACTGACAATCCGCGTCAACACCTTTGACGGCATGCAGGACTATCAGGTGACGTATGATGCCAAAGGCGAAGAGTCAGGCGGCGAAATGGCCGATATGAAAATGGAGAATTTGGGTCATGTGGAATAAGCTTCCCTAAATATAGATTTATTATCATTTATTTTGGCAAGGGCGGGGCATCGTGAGGTGCTTCGCCTTTTTTTTGTAGTTTTGTGAGGAAAACATAACACATGCAATACAATGGAATTCTTGGGAACACTCAACGATATTCAGAAAATGGAAAAGAAGCATGTCCGAAAAACAGGAGGACGGCTGTTGGGACTGCTCATGTGTCTCTTGGTGTCAGCCCACTATGCGACCGGTCGTGACACGCCGCGCCGGCCGTGGGGGCTGATGACAGACCTGGTGGAGCACACGGAACGTACGTGGCAGAACGGTTATGCCTCCAGTGTGCCCGTCTGGCAATTGGACCAGGCGATCGAACCGTTGCAATATGCCGCTGTCCGGAGTCAGTATCCCTGTTTTTCCTGGATTGTTCCGGGAGAGTCTGACGGAGTCCACCAACTTCGCTATCGGGTGATTGTGGCCGATAGCTGGGAGGAGGCCGAACAGGGCAGGGGCACGGTGTGGGACAGTGGCGATGTGGAGAGCGACCAGTCTGTTTCTGTCCGTTACGCTGGAGAGCCGTTGAAACCTGCCACGAATTATTTCTGGCGCGTGCGGGTGGTCACGAATGTGGAGGGGGAAAGTGACTGGTCGGAAGTGAAGGCCTTTCGGACGGCAGAAACCCTCTCGGATTATGAGGCCGCATTTTATCCGCAGGTCAAGACTTTGGAATCTCCTTGCGAGATCCAGAGGAAGGAAAAGGGAATCCTTCTGGTCGATTTTGGGAAAGATGCGTTCGGACAACTGCTTCTCACGTTGGATGCAGCCGGATGCGCCTCCGATTCGCTCATCCTTCATTTAGGAGAATGCCTGCAAGAGGGACGGCTGTTGCGCGATCCGGGCCCCTCTTCTGTCCGCTATCAGCGTTATGCCTTGTCCCTGTTGCCTGGTGTCCATACCTATCGGATCAAAATCCGGAAAGATGCCCGGAATACGGGAGCAGCTGCTATCAAGATGCCGGACTATGTGGGCGAAGTGTTGCCGTTCCGCTATTGTGAGATTGAGGGCTATCAGGCACCGTTGGCTCCGACTGCCGTGATGCGCGAGGCGGTCCATTATCTTTTTCACGAGACAGCTTCGGATTTCCAGTGTGCCAACGATACGCTCAACCGGATCTGGGAGCTTTGTAAATATTCGATCCGTGCCACGTCGTTTGCCGGCCTTTATGTGGATGGCGACCGTGAACGGATTCCCTATGAGGCAGATGCCTTTATCAACCAGCTTTGTCATTATGGAGTGGACCGGGAGTATTCTCTGGCCCGCCGCTCGCATGAATATCTGTTGCAGCATCCCACCTGGCCTACGGAGTGGATCCTTCAGTCAGTGGTCATGGCCTGGAACGATTATCTTTATACAGGCGATGTGCGTTCGTTGCAGCGGAATTATGAGACCTTGAAGGCCCGTTCCCTATTGCAGTTGAGGGAGAAGAACGGGCTGATCAGCACTACTACGGGACTACAGGATGAGGCTTTCAGCCGCTCCATCCATTTCAGCGGGCAGATTCGTGACATTGTGGATTGGCCCCATACCGGTATTTTGGGCTTAGGGAAAAAGGAGGGCGGCGAAGCCGACGGCTTTGTCTTCACCGACTACAATGTGGTGACGAATGCCTGGCACTATGAGGCATTGACATGTATGGCCCGGATTGCTTCCGCATTGGGCAGACCGGAGGAGGCTGAGGAATATCAGGCAGAGGCCGTCTTGTTTGAAAAGCGCTTCAATCGTCTTTTTGGTCATGCGGCAAGCGGTTTCTATACAGATGGCTTGCGTTGTGACACGGAGCATGCCTCTCTGCATGGCAATATGTTTCCGCTGCTGTTTGGGCTGGCGCCGGAAAAGCAGACGGCCCGGATTGTCGCTTTTCTCCAGTCTCGGGGCATGGCGTGCAGTGTCTATGGTTCCCAGTTCCTGTTGGATGCGCTTTATGAGGCACATGAAGCAGAGTATGCGCTTCGACTGCTGACCAAAACGGACGAACGGAGCTGGTATAATATGATCCGCGTGGGTTCGACAATCTCTCTGGAGGCGTGGGACAACAAGTATAAACCCAATCAAGACTGGAACCATGCCTGGGGGGCAGCGCCGGCCAATCTGTTGCCGCGTCGGCTGATGGGTGTGGAGCCCTTGACACCCGGCTGTGGCCTGATCCGTATTCAGCCACAAGTCGCCTCTTTGCCTTGGGCCCGTGCAACGGTGCCGACCATTCGGGGAACCGTGGCTGTGCAGGTGGAGAATACAGAGGATCATTATACCCTGCAGGTGCGGATTCCCGCCAATATGGAGGCGGAGATCTATCTGCCGGCTCCTGCGGGAGCTTATCAGGCCACTGCGGATGGAAAAGAGGTCCGAACGACGCGTGTGAAGGGACAGCCCTTCCTCTCCTTCGGGCGGATCGGCTCCGGATCCCATACCTTCCGGTTGTCCTATCCATGAAACAGACAGATCAAATCACTTTAAAGATACACGTATGAAAAGACAAGTTGTCATTCTGTGGTGCTGGATGTGTGCCCTGTTCATCTCCTCGGCACATGCGGCTCAGCCGATCAAGGTCGCTTGCATCGGAAACAGTATCACGTATGGAGCCGGAATCATGAATCGCGAGCAGAATTCCTATCCTGCCCAGTTGCAGGCCTATTTAGGGGAAGCCTATGAAGTGCGTAATTTCGGGGTCAACGCACGGACCCTGCTGGAGCAAGGGGATCATCCCTATGTGGAGACGGCTGAATATGCCGATTCCCGCACCTGGCAGCCCGACATTGTGCTGATCAAATTGGGCACAAACGACACAAAGCCGCAGAATTGGTCTCATGAGGCTCGGTTCTCGGCCGATTATCAGCGGCTGATCGACTCCTATCGTCAGCTGTCTTCCTCGCCACGGGTCATTCTGCTGACGCCCGTCCGCTGTTTTCTGCAAGAGACAGGCACCATCAGTCCTTCGTTGATCGAACAGCAGGTGCGCCCTCGTGTGGAGGAGCTGGCTTGGCAGAACCGCCTGGAAATCTTGAATCTGTTCTCGCTGTTTACAGATCCTTGGACAGACTACCTGATGCCCGACCGTCTGCATCCCTCTTCGATCGGAGCTGGCATGATGGCCCGGCAGATTGGAGATTATCTGTTGCGTACCCAGGAGGTGGAACCTACGAAGCCTCTGTTTGAACAGCCCGGATTCCCGGAGTTCCAGCCCTTTTCCTTTCATGGATATGCGGCGGCCGACTTCACTTGGGAGGGACTGCATGGCAAAATCGTCGCTCCCTATCGCGAGGCGACCGGTAAGCCGTGGGTACTTCGGGCACGCTTTTGGGGACATGAACCGCAGACTGATATTGCTTTGTTGGAGGCCGGTTTCCATATTGCCTATTGCGATGTGGCCGATCTGTACGGGGCTCCGGAAGCCGTGGCACGTTGGGATCGTTTCTACCAGTGGATGGTGGGACAGGGATTCCAGACGAAAGTGGTGCTGGAGGGCATGAGCCGCGGAGGTCTGATTGTCTATCATTGGGCGGCGGCACATCCCGACCGGGTGGCTTGCATTTATGCCGATGCACCAGTCATGGATTTCAAGAGTTGGCCGATGGGAGAGGGCAAGGGCTGCGGGTCGGAACAGGATGTGCAGCAGCTGTGCCGGGCGTATGGCTTTCAGGATGTGGCAGAGGCCAAAGCCTATCGTGGGAATCCGATTGATCAGGCTGCCATCATCGCGCGTGCCGCAATTCCTTGCCTGCATGTGGTCGGTGATGCGGATGAGGTGGTGCCTGTGGAAGAGAATACGGCTCCTTTTGCCGAGCAGATGGCCCGTTTGGGGCATCCGATAGAGGTGATCCACAAGCCGGGCGTAGGACATCATCCCCATTCCCTGGCCAATCCGGAACCGATTGTCCGATTTGTACTGAATGCCACGGGACGCTGGACGAATGAGTGTGTCCATGCCCGTCCCGGCAATGAATATCGCTCGGCAGCCGGTTGGACACAAGGAGCGGAATGGCATGCCGTGGCAAAAGACATTGAGACGACGTTGGAAGGGAGACAGTTGAAGCTGCTCTTGCTGGGAAACTCCATTATCCAGGGATTTGGAGGAGACCGTGCCGCCGTGACTTACAAGGCAGGGAAAGAGGCAATGGACCATTGGTTTGGCGCTTCTACGTGGGAGAGTGCCGGCATTTCGGGAGACCGGACACAGAATTTGTTGTGGAGAGTGCAGCAGGGAGGCTATAATCGCTGTTCACCGGAGCAGGTCGTGATCGCCATCGGGATCAACAATATCATTGCGGGCAATGCGGCACACGATGTGTATGAGGGCATTGTTGCCGTAGCGGAGGCTGCCGAGCAGGAGTTTCCACAGGCGGACATTCTTTTGTTGGGGCTGTTGCCTTCCGGTGAGACATTGGATCATCCCCGGAGGAGGGCCTGCGACCAAATCCATGCATGGCTGGCCGCTTACCCTTTCAAGCGGGCTCACTATGTGAATCCCACATCCTGGTTTGTCGATGCGGCAGGCAAGGCGAAAGAGGGGCTTTTCTCTCCGGACTATATCCATTTGACGCCCGCAGGTTATCAAGTGTTTGCCCAGGAGCTTTTCCACTATGTCGGGAAACCGTAGAGTAGTGAGATAACATCGAAAGACTGGCCGATTGTGTGAGCGCAACGGCCGGTTTTTTTTAGCGCCGTTGGCGGAAGAACTGCTGCATCAAGGAGATGCATTCTGTTTCCAAAACCCCCTGTTTGACGACGGTCTTCGGATGTAGGGCTTGGGGAGCGAAACGGCGGAAACCTCTTTTTTCATCCGGCGCTCCATAGACTAACGTACTGATCTGCGACCAGCCCAAGGCTCCGGCACACATGACACAGGGTTCCACCGTCACATAGAGGCTGCAATTGACCAGGTATTTGGCCCCTAATACATTGGTGGCCGCCGTGATGGCCAACATTTCTGCATGGGCTGTCACGTCGTTCAGGCGTTCCGTCTGGTTGTGGGTGCGGGCAATGATGCGGTCATTACACACCAAAACGGCTCCAACGGGAACTTCCCCCTCCTCTGCGGCCATTTCAGCCTCTTTCAAGGCCAGACGCATAAAATATTCATCATTGAAAGGATTCATCGACGCATTTCGTTTTCGTTGAACAAAGTGGGATAGTCCTCTTCCAGGACATGCAGCACATGGCTCAGAATCGTTTCCCGATACCAACGGGATTTGTTCTCAATTTTATATTTGGATAAATAGCGTGTGATGACTTTATGCTCCTCATCGTTCAGCATGAAAGTTATCTTGTGCACCCGTGGGTGGTTGGGCTTCGCCATTGAGTTTTTACGTTGGATCTTCATGATATGCAAATGTACGAGTGAAAAAGCAAATAAGAAAGAAAAATAGTTACATTTGTGAGCATGAAAACGAAAGCACGGCATTATCAGCAGGGGAAGGAGGGCGAGGAAGAGGCCCGCTCGTATCTGACCCGTTCCGGATATACGATCTTATGCAGTAACTGGCATTGGCATCATTATGAACTGGATATCGTGGCTTTCAAAGATGGAGAGCTGGTGGTGGTAGAGGTAAAGACACGTGCGGATAATTTTTTGGTCGATCCGGGAGAGTCGATCGACCGGGCCAAGATCCGGCGGATCGTGACGGCGGCTGACGCCTATGCCCGTCGGTATAATCAGGACTATCCCATCCGTTTCGATGTGATCTTTTTGATCGGAACGCCCGGAAATTATCGAATCGAGCACATAGAAGATGCCTTCTATCCGTCGGCCCGATGAATTAACACAGGAAAGAATAGATATGGAGACAAACGAACAGACCGTGCTTCCGCGCATCATCCATTTGCAGGAGGCCGGATCTACAAACAGTGTGTTGCATGCTTGGTTGGAACAGGAGCCCTTGCCGGAGGGCAGTGTGGTGGTGGCCGACGATCAGACAGCCGGTCGCGGCCAGATGGGGAACCATTGGGAGTCAGAGCCCGGCAAGAATCTGACATTCAGTGTGGTGGTTTATCCGACCTCCATTCATCCCAAAGATCAGTTTTTGTTGTCGCAGATAGCCGCGCTGAGTGTCAAGGAGACGTTTGAAATGTATGTGAAGCCGATTCGTGTGAAATGGCCGAATGATATTTATTGGCATGACCGGAAAATTTGTGGCATGCTGATTGAAAACGACCTTTCCGGCTGCACCATAGCCAATTGCATTGTCGGTATCGGCATGAATTTGAATCAGGCGGTTTTTCTGAGCGATGCGCCCAATCCGGTCTCTCTGCATCAGATCACCGGAGAGTTGTATGATCGGGAAGAGGTATTGCACCGTTTCCTGCAACGCTTTTATGCGGCCTATTTCCGCCTGTTGAATGGAGAGCGGGAGGTCATCCAGGCCGACTATTTTGCCGCGCTCTATCGGAAAGAGGGATTCTATCCCTATGAAGATGCTTCCGGCTGTTTCGAAGCCCGCATTCATGCAATCGAGCCTTCGGGCCATCTGCATTTGCAGCTGCGTGACGGTTCGATTCGCCGCTATGCCTTCAAGGAGGTGAAATTCCGATAAGGAGATATAAATGAAAAGCCCCATTGTCCCGAGAGACAACAGGGCTTTCTTTGGAAGCAGAGCGGAAGACGGGACTCGAACCCGCGACCCTAACCTTGGCAAGGTTATGCTCTACCAACTGAGCTACTTCCGCAGTATGTCAAATTCTTCTTTTTCAATCGTACTCGAAGCGGGACTTGAACCCGCACAGCTGCAATAGCCAAAGGATTTTAAGTCCTTCGTGTCTACCGATTCCACCATTCGAGCATCCTCTTTCGAGATCAGAGCGGAAGACGGGACTCGAACCCGCGACCCTAACCTTGGCAAGGTTATGCTC
>JBJECC010000121.1:0-11190 GCA_051870655.1 Parabacteroides sp.
GTAAAAAAAATAGGTGAAAATAATTGTTTTTAGATAGTTTTCAGAAAACTGTCAGATAGAGGCCGATGTCGTTGGCTGTGAGTCCGAAATGGTTGGCTACATAGCTGTTAACCAACTTCCCCTGATAGAGATAGACGCCTGACCGGAATCCTTTGTTTCCTTTGACAAGGTGCTGGATGGAGCCAAAATCGCCGGCTGTGTGCAGCAGGGGAACGAAGATGTTGCTGAAAGCCATCGAGACGGTACGCGCCACGCGGTTGCTGATGTCCGGCTTGCAGTAATGCAGTACGCCGTACTGCTCAAAGAGGTCGTTGTCCAGTTTCCCGAGACAGCAGGTTGTCTCGAAACAACCGCCTTGGTTGACACGGAGGTCGATGATCAGGGAACCCCGTTTCATGGACTGGATCTGTTCGGAGGCAATCACGTACCGGTGCGGTGCATTGATGTAGTGCATGGCACCGATCACGACATCGGCACTGCGGAATGCATTGTGCAGCACGTTGGGATGGAAGGTAGAGGTGAACAGATGCGGGCCCAAGGTCTGTTGGATGGCACGCAGTTTGTTGATCTCTTCGTCAAACACCTTTACGGTGGCTCCCAGGGCCATCCCCAATCGGGCGGCAGCCGTACCGGCATGACCCGCCCCGATGATGACTATCTCGGCTGGAGAAACGCCCGGAATACCTCCCAACAGGATTCCTTTACCGCCGTGTACGTTACAAAGCAGTTCGGAGGCGATGGTGATGGCGGCAGCCCCTTCGATCTCCGAGATGGCATTCAGCAGGGGGGCATGCATCCAATCGTCTGACAGCAGTTCGTAGGCCACAGCCGTGATGCGTTTGGCGGTCATCAGTTCCAGCGCTTCCCGGCTGAATCGTCGGAACTGGATCATGGAGATCAGTGTCGTGCGCGGACGCATCAGCATCATCTCCTGCGGCAGAGGTGGCAACACCTTCAGCACAATGTCTGCCTCGAAAACCTCTGCCGGTGTCTCGACGATTTCTGCACCGGCTTCGGAATAGTACGCATCGGAATAGTTGATTCCCAATCCTGCTCCACTCTGTACACGTACCCGGAAGCCGCGTTCTGTCAGCATATCCACCGCTTCTGGCGTCAGGGCCAGACGACGTTCCCCTGTGATGCGTTCACAGGGAATTCCGATGATGATCCGGTTCCCCATCTTGCCCAGTTCCTTCAGCAGTTCCTGTGGAATATATCTTTCCTGCAAGGGTCTTCCTCCGTTTGTCCCCATGGTGCATCCTCCCTGTTTTGTATGTAAGTTATTAAATAAGTGCGGATAATTGCTCGACGATCTTTTCAACATCTGCCTGGGTGGTCATCTCTTCCGCATGGAAGATGACCTTTGCCTGTTCGTAGAAGGGCTCGCGGGTCTTCAGGTTCTCGGCAATGAACTGTTTCAGTTCTTCCCCCGAACGGTCCTTCAGTACCGGACGGGTATGTTTGCAGATCTCCAGGCGGGCTGCCAGCTCCTGGACCGTAACCTTGAGATAAATGGTCTGTCCACATTGGTTCATATACGCCATGTTGTCGAAGAAACAGGGCGTACCGCCTCCACAGGAGATGACCACATCTTCAAATTCGGATACTTCATGCAACATACGCCGTTCGATGTCGCGGAATGCCTCTTCTCCCTTTTCGGCGAATAGCTGCCGGATCGTTTTCCGGAACCGCCCTTCAATGTAATAATCGAGGTCGATGAAGGAGAGACCCGTATGTCTCTCCATCGCCTTACCGACCGTTGTCTTGCCGGCTCCCATGTAGCCGATTAGATACACACGCTTCATACTGTTCTTTTCTTATTCTTGTCCCGTCGCCTTTCTTAACCGTTTCACAGCCTCGGTGATCATGTCGTGCGTGCCGCTTCCGTCTGTGACATATTTCATGACCATCTGGGCATATTCAACAGCCTCTTTCAGTTCGGGGCTTGAGCTTTCGGTGAGTTTGCCTGCCCGACGCAACAATCCTGACAGCGGACGCAGGTCCTCCATCTCGGGCAAGTTACCCGGACGCATGGTGTTGATGGCGGCATTCAGTGCGGCCGCTGTGGCATTGACCTCTCCCTGTGAATAGTTTTTCCCTTGATTGCCGAGTACCCGTTGTGCCTGCTCCATGGACTCTGTCAGCCGCATGTAGCCGTACTGGGCCCAAGGGGCATATTCCGGTACTTTGACCGTCAGTGCGTTCCATTTCTCCTGATCGTTCTTGCGAGTCGTGGCTTCCGCTATCAGCTCTTGCAGGCTCTTCTTGTCCACACTGGCTGCTGTGACCAAGTTGCCGATGGCATCTTGCAGCGCCAAGGTTTGCTTATCGACGACAAACTGAGAGTCGCTGTTGTGTTCTACGTCACGGGCCGATTCCAATGCGATTTGCAGGGCCTGGTAGCTGTCCGTCGTGTAGGTCTCGGCTGCCTGTGCAGCGGCCTGCCGGATGGTTGCCGTCAGCAAGGATTTGTCCAGACGGGTGGCCACCAATGCCTTGGCTGCTTCATCAATGGCTGTGGTGCCGGCTGCGATTTCCACTTCACTGACAGATGTGGCAGCAATCAGCTGTGTCCCTTTTTGTACGGCAGCCTGCAGATTGGCATAGCTTTTCTTGGAATAGTTTTTCTTCTGGAAAGCCTGTGCCTCACGCAATTTCTCCTGTAAGGCCATCTTCAGTTCTGTAGTCGGATCGCTCACGTGGTTGATCCGGAAATAGTGCGTCGAATGGTCGTGACGATAATAGTCCGGCTGGAAGGTACGTCCTCCTTGGGTGAGGATATACAGATTCCCGTTCGTTCCGCTACGCATGCCGGAGGGCTCCACGTTCGTAATGGTGGCCAGATGGGAATCGACATTCAGAGTCGCCTCTTTCCAGTTGGACACATCGGTAGCCGTCATGACTAACGGACCATACATCAAGGTGCCGACCCAAGCAGCGGGCAGGTTCTCGCCATCTTGGCTGGCAATCTCTGCCGGCAATTTGTCGGGTCCGTAATCGATGTGTTTGGTGAACGGCATGGTGATCTCAATGACATCACCTGCTTTCCAGGTCCGGGCTGGCAACACTGCATACGAGCAGGGTTGATAGTTTTCTCCGGTAGGTGTTCCGTTTACCTTGACTTCGAATCCCTCCGTAGCCCAGTAGGGGACACGCAGTTTCAGGGCGAACTCAGCCGATCCCTCTGTGATGCGGAGGGTGGATTGTTCGGCAGGCCACAGGCACTCCTGTTGCAGGGTGATCCCCTTCTCCTTCCAATGCAGGGTAGTAGGCATATAGAGAGCCACCCACAGAGCATCGTCGGAAGCGAAGTAGGTTGCCTCCTGATATTTGACGTGATTCTCCGATCCGGTTCCACCGCAACAGGTGGATTGCGGAGTCTCGTTGCCCCAAGGTTTGGAGGCGTTCAGTCCCACCGCATATTGATAGGTCGTCTCGTAATGGTCCGGGTTCAGTGAACCGACAATCTGGTTGAAGAGTGTCCGTTCGTAGTAGTCCATGTAGCGGGCATCGTCCGGGTTGAGACAGTTCAGATCCTTGGTCAGTTTGAGCAGGTTGTAGGCACAACAGGTCTCGTTGATCTCCGGATTGGCATGTGTGTCTCCCTCTGATACGCCGTTGGTGGCCATGCTCAGGATTTGGGTATAGGGCTGACGGAACATTTCTCCGTTGCCGACACCACCTGTGGCATACCGGTAGCGTCCCTGGATCAGATTCCAGAAGTTTTCGGACAGATTATAATAGAAAGCATCGTGATTGCTCAGATAGCTGCGCAGGGCTCCGATGATCATCGGGATGTGCTGGTTGGCATGACGTGTACGGATGTCGTCGATGTTTTTGGAGAGCGGCTGGAAGAAGGCCGGACTGTCGAAACAGTTGGAGGCCTCTAACAGATGTGCTTTTTCCTCCGGGTCTGACACCATTTCAGACAGACGGGCCAGTGACTCGCTGATACCGCCCACTTCACCGGCAATGTACATGTTCCACATCTCATAGCGGTTGCCCGGACGTGCACGCCGTTCATCCTGCGTACCGGTCTCCTGGACAAAGGTCCGGTAGTGCATACGGTTCCATACCCAAAGGCCCATGTCTTTGGCGATCAACAGGGCCTTTTCGGCAATGGCTTTATCATCCATATAGGTAGCGATTTCAATCAGACCGGCCAGCTGCTTGTGGATGGAGTAGTAGGGGGCCCACACCCAGTCAGAGTTGTTATAGGCACGATACATCTCAATCAAAGCCGGATGATGAGCCGGGATGGCATTCAGATAGCCATAGCCATATT
The DNA here is from genome assembly GCA_051870655.1 of Parabacteroides sp. Classification (GTDB taxonomy): domain Bacteria; phylum Bacteroidota; class Bacteroidia; order Bacteroidales; family Tannerellaceae; genus Parabacteroides. The sequence continues at coordinate 4,286 of JBJECC010000121.1, forward strand.
TGGCCCACTCCTTCTTATGCTCGTCAAACGCCTCCCAGGTACCTTTCATCTCTTTCAGCTCCGCTTCGGGGGCAAAGTCACGGGCCTCCCAATAACGTCCCAGCTCTTCGTTCCAGACAAAGGTCCGCTCTTGACATACGCGCAATTCATCCACCATCCGTTGGATACGCTCTTTCAGGGCTGCTTTTTGGGAAGGATCTGTGGCGGCTGCATAGGCCAAGGCCAACGCAGACATGTAGTGGCCGGAGCCATGCCCCTTCAGTTTGGTGTCCGGTGAGTCCCAACCATCCGAACGGGTATATCCTTCGGTACTGAATCCGTACGTGTCGCGGTAGTTGTAGAGTTGCTGCGTCACGTCCCAGCTGATGATCTCCCGGATGGCCATGTCGCGATTGGAGGTCAACCGGTTGTTGCCGTCAATCGTGACATCGGTCAGCGGAATCGTATGGGCGATGGGTTGGGTCGGTACGGCATAGGGAGTTGCCACCACCTCCACTGTCGCCTGGATGGGAAATCCATTCTCTGTGGTCTCATCTCCAATCACGAATCCCTCCACCGTGTAACTGCTTCCGGCCGGATGGGACTGGCTGTCTGCCTCTGTCTGTTCTGTGATCAGGGCGGCATTGGACCAACGCGTCTGACGATATTCTGACTGCCCGTCTGAATAGGTCACCCAGACTTGATAGGGCAAGCGGGGTACCGTTCCTTGCGGGCATTGGATACGAATTGGCGCGACTGTCCGGATGTGTCTGCCGGCCTCCTCTGCCGGGGCAGGATGAGTCAGGACCGTGGGTGTCACCGGAGAGGAAAGAGCGAAAACAGGCTGCATAGCTAAAAGCTGCAAACTCGCCATAAATGTGATTGAAGAGATATGCTTCATACGATTTTACTTGTCAAATTGATCAATTTACGCTACGTGTATTTAGGGTACGAATGTATGGATTATTCTTCAGATCCCCACTATCTGCTCTCATTTCTTTTCATGAAGAGATAAAAATTCCTAATCACCTCCAAAGGATCTGTTGGGACTGGTTGCCGTGGGCTGTTTGCAGATGGATCACATAAAGGCCGGGCCGAAGCGATAACGGGATCTGATGCCTTCCGGCTGGGAGGGCCTGATGGAACATTCGTGTACCGAGTGTGGAGAATAGGGTGACAACGACCCTATCGGAGGGATTGTCAATGTGCAGGAGGGAACCCTGTAGTGAGAACCGGACAGATCTATTGGGTTCCGGACTGGTCGCATGAGTCGGAGATTGGAGCGGAAGATGGGGCTCCGAAGAAAGAGCATGGAACAGTTGGGGAGCCGGAGTGGCTTGATCGCTGCGTAGGGTCGGAGCGGACAGGATGGACAACGAGGTGTTCCGTTTCGCTTTGACGAAAAAGGTGCCATAAGGCGGAATCACATGGTCGCTGCCGATCGGCCACTGATCGTAGTCACTACCATTATATATATAAATGGAGCCATCCAAGTCACTGTTGGTCTCCATTTGTTTCAAGGAGAGCGCGTAGGGCAGTGGATTGCCGCAGAGACACCAGCCATTGTGGGTCTCATCGGTTGCTGCGTCATTGATCGTGACATCGATGGACAGTATCCCTGCTTTGCCGAAGTCAGCCGGCAGTTCCCCGCTTCTCGAAGAAAAGGTCAATGTCCTTCGGTTGGCGGCTTCATCCAAGGCCACTAAATAGCCTTTTCCCTTTTCGAAGAGAATGGCGTCGTCGCGTAATGTGGCATCTATGACACGCCAGTTCCCTGTGCTGCTTTCCTGTGTCGCCCGCCGTTCTCCGTCATATTCGAGTACATAGTAGTAATTGCCGCTGTCAACTGTCGCGTCGTCTCCTAACGTGAATGCTGGATCCACATCGGATTTATAGACATCGAATGGGAAAGAGAGCAGATACCATTGTCCGGTCTGGGGAAACTGTTGATACACGACCACCGATTTCTCCACGTGCAATGTGCCTGTCTCGGTAAAGATCAGCTGGCTGTTGTCCAAATGGATTTCTCCACATGTCACGGGAGAATCGATGGTTACGTTCCCTTGGATCAGGGCTGTCCGATGACGAAGGGCTGGCTGATGAGACCAGCGGCCCGTCTCATGCCAAGTGCCGTTTCCGGTGAAAAGAGAACTATTGGGTATATCACCGAATACATATACACTATCCACGGCATAGTATCCTCCGTAGGTCTCGCTTCCGGATCCAATCTTCATTTGGAAATTGGTGGGGTTGTTCCCAATCATGACTAAGGTGTGTGTGCCGGTCCCTTGCTTTTCATTTCCCCTTTTTTTCGAGGTGAAGGAACAGGTGGTGTCTTTGGCATAGAAGAGTAGCTTGTCAACAAGCGGGTTTGTGGCCCGGTTGGCAGACACATACAGGTTTTCTCCTGCATGAAGATTGTACAAGGCATACGAGGCGTGTAGTTTGACATCCGTGTGGAGATCCGGTTCATAGTCTGCCATTGTCAATGTACTTCCCGGAAACAGTTTCAACACATAGCCCTCCGATCCGTCCGTGAAGCCGGATGCAGAAGAGGAGATGATTTCTGTAGTCCCCGCCTGTTGATAACTCCAGTTATCTGTTGATAAGTTGTTGAAAGTTTGCAGCCGGAACGTATCACTCACAACTGTGTTTTCCGCACTTTGCACGAAAGAACTCCATGTAGAGGGTTGATTGACTTGGGCTAAAGCAGATGAAAGACTGATGACTCCTGAAAGGAAGAGGCCTGTGAATAACCTCCATGAATGATTTTTCTGTTCCATAGTTAAGACTATTAAATTGTTGAATTGCATTATTGCGCCACAAAGATACATAAATTGTTGAAATAACCTATCTTTGTCGCATGAAAGAATTTATTATCTCAGAAGCACAGACAGAAAAGGCGGTTCTGGTCGGCTTGGTCACGCCGGAACAGAACGAGCAGAAGGTGAAGGAGTATTTGGACGAGTTGGCTTTCTTGGCCGATACGGCAGGTGTGGATGCGGTCAAACGTTTCACACAGAAGCTGGACTCTCCCAATTCAGTGACGTTTGTCGGCAGTGGCAAGTTGCAGGAAATCAAAGAATATGTAGAGGAGAACGAGATCGGTTTGGTGATCTTCGACGATGAATTGTCGGCCAAGCAGCTACGGAATATCGAGAAAGAGCTGCAGGTGAAGATCCTGGACCGGACCAATCTGATCTTGGATATTTTCGCCCGACGGGCACAGACGGCACATGCCAAGACGCAGGTGGAACTGGCACAATATAAATATATGTTGCCACGTCTGACCCGTTTGTGGACTCACTTGGAGCGTCAGCGGGGTGGTGTCGGTATGCGTGGACCGGGTGAAACACAGTTGGAGACGGACAAGCGTATCATTTTGGACAAGATATCCAAGCTGAAACGCGATTTGGTTGATATCGACAAACAAAAGAGTGTACAGCGGAAGAACCGGGGCAAGATGGTGCGTGTGGCCTTGGTCGGCTATACGAACGTCGGCAAATCGACCCTGATGAACCTGTTGAGCAAAAGCGATGTGTTTGCCGAAAACAAACTGTTTGCCACATTGGATACGACCGTCCGGAAGGTGATCATTGACAATCTCCCCTTCCTGTTGTCCGATACGGTCGGATTTATCCGGAAATTGCCGACCGAACTGGTGGAATCGTTTAAATCAACCCTCGATGAGGTACGGGAAGCCGATCTGCTGGTGCATGTGGTGGATATTTCACATCCCAGTTTTGAGGAGCAGATCGAAGTGGTGAACCGGACGCTGGCCGAGATCGACAAGACGGAGAAACCGATGATCATGGTCTTTAATAAGGTAGATGCCTTTACCTTTGTCCCGAAAGAGGAGGATGATCTGACTCCGCGTACGCGGGAGAACATCGATCTGGATGAGTTGAAGCGGACTTGGATGGGCAAGTTGCAGGATAACTGCCTCTTTATTTCGGCCAAGGAGCGGACCAATGTGGACGCACTCAAGGCTTTGCTGTATGAGCGGGTCAAGCAGATCCATGTCACGCGCTTCCCTTACAACGATTTCTTGTTTCAGCAGTATGATGAAAATGAATTTTAAATGAAATAATATGAGAAAAATCGTATGGTTGTGTAGTTTGTGGTGCTGTTGCCTGTTTGGAATACAGGCTCAGGAGCGCCAGATAGAGCCGAAAGAGGAGAATACGGTGCGTGTCATGTCCTATAATATCCATAATTGCATCGGTATGGATGATGTGATGGATTTCCAGCGGATTGCAGAGGTGGTGAATCGGGTGGATCCTGATTTGGTGGCTGTGCAGGAGTTGGATAGCGTGACAGGCCGTAACGGTGGGGTCTATACCTTACAGGAACTGGCCTACCGGACGCGGATGTATTGTACTTTTGGTGCGTCGATCCCTTTTATGGGAGGTAGTTATGGAATCGGTATTTTGTCGAAACAGGCCCCTCTCCGTTCATGGCGTTTGCCTTTGCCCGGACGTGAAGAGGCCCGTTCGCTGTTGGTGACAGAGTTTCCCGACTATCTGTTTTGTTGTACCCATTTCTCGTTGACACCCGAAGATCAGCTGGCCTCTGTCCCCTTGATTGAGGAGGCATTGAAAGAGGTGAAGAAGCCGGTCTTCTTGTTGGGCGACATGAATTCCTTACCCGATTCTCCGGTGCAGCAGGCGATGGCAGCCCATTTCCAGACCTTGAGCAATACGAAGGTGGGTACGTTTCCGCATAGTAACAAGTGCATTGATTACATCTATGGTTTGAAGAATGGTTCGGTTTATACGGTGCTGAACCGAAGGGTGTTGGAGGACGAGACAATGGCTTCCGACCATCTTCCGCTCTTTGCGGATGTCCGCTTCCCGGCCAAGCAGGAGCAGATTTTCCGTACAAAGCCCTATTTGCAGAATCCGACAGACAATGGTATGACGGTAGCTTGGTTTACAAATGTACCGGTACACAGTTGGGTGGAATATGGTACACGTCCCGACCGGTTGGACCAACGGCAGGAGCGGATCGTGGATGGCCAGGTGATCTGCAATAATACACATCATAAGATCCGTTTGTCCCATCTGACACCGGGACAGACCTATTACTATCGGGTCTGTTCGCGCGAGATCACGCTCTATCGGGCTTATCAGAAGCAGTTCGGGGAAACCGTCCGTTCAGAGGTCTATTCCTTTACGATGCCTGCTGCCGATACACATGATTTCACGGCCCTGGTGTTCAACGATCTGCATCAGAACCGGGAGTTGTTGGAGCATCTGGCACAGCAGATCCAGGGTGTAAAGGCTGATTTCGTGATCTTCAATGGTGACTGCATAGACGATCCGTTGAATGAGTCGCAGGTGGTCCGTTTCCTCTCTGCCATGAATGACCGTGTGGGGGCTGAACAGCGTCCTGTGTTCTATATGAGGGGTAATCATGAGATCCGGAATGCCTATTCCATTCAGTTGCGGGATCTGTTTGACTATGTGGGGAATAAGACCTACGGTGCATTCAATTGGGGAGATACCCGTTTTGTGATGATGGACTGTGGGGAGGACAAGCCGGACACTACGTGGGTCTATTATGGACTGAATGATTTCGAAGGATTACGGAAAGAGCAGGCGGATTTTCTCCGTCAGGAATTGAAAAACCCTTCTTTCAAGAAGGCAACCCGCCGTGTCTTGGTCAATCATATTCCTTTGTATGGTTCGGGCGATGCCTATCAGCCTTGCCGGGCCTTGTGGGGTGATTTACTGGCAAAGGCTCCGTTTGATTTGAATATCAGTGCGCATGAACACCAGTTCAACTATCATCCGAAAGGTTCGAACGGGAACAACTTTCCGGTCGTGATCGGAGGAGGTAACCGTCTGGAGACCGGTACGGTCATGATCCTTTCCAAGCAGGGGAAGACCTTGACCTTGAAAGTGCTGGATGCAAAAGGTGAAGTAAAGCAATTGTTAACATTTTAATCATAGTAGCATGGGAAAATTTTTAATCGTATGGTTGGCGGCTCTTTTGTCGGTGTCTGCGTGTGCACAACAGGCAGCCGATACGTCGCTGAAAGGGAAAAAAGTGTTGTTTGTGTATGGGGGTTGGGATGGACATGATCCGGTGCCGAGCCGGGACTTGTTTGTACCTTGGTTGACCTCTGAGGGGGCTGAAGTGATTGCAAAAGACAATCTTGACTGTTATGCGGATTCTACGTTGATGGCCAGCATCGATTTGGTGGTACAGGTCTGGACCATGGGTACGATCACTGGTGAGCAGGAACAGGGGCTGTTGAATGCCGTACGTCGCGGTGTCGGTATTGCCGGTTGGCATGGCGGTTTGGGTGACTCGTTCCGCAACAATACGGAATACCAGTTCATGGTCGGAGGCCAATGGGTGGCTCATCCGGGTGGTGTGATCGACTATACCGTGCAGGTAACTGATCATCAGGATCCGGTAACGAAGGATCTGAAGGATTTCGCCATGCACTCTGAACAGTATTATGTACAGGTGGATCCGAATGTCAAGGTCTTGGCTACGACTACGTTTACCGGTGCCTATGCCGATTGGATCGATGGCTGTGTCATCCCCGTTGTCTGGAAGAAGAGCTACGGCAAAGGACGTGTCTTCTACTCTTCACTCGGTCATGTGGTGAAGGATTTCGAAGTGAAGGAGAACATGGAGATCATGAAGCGCGGCATCCGTTGGGCGGCTCAGAGTCTTAACGAGGGTCCGGAAAAGTGGGTCTCTCCGATCTACAGCAAACTTCGTTGATATCAGTAGCCAATAATATTATGTATGCGCGTACATAATATTATTGGCTACTAAAAAGAGTGTGAAGTATATCTGTTATTCTTCTATTTTAAACCCTTCAATGGTTCCTGTCTCTGAAGAGAAGTTAACTCCTATTTGATAGAGCTTTCTCGAATCGTTCAAATAGGGCTTTGCATAGCCCTTCT
>JBJECC010000122.1:0-11147 GCA_051870655.1 Parabacteroides sp.
TTTTTCATGGTATTAGATTTAAGGTTAACAATGAAATTGGCTGTCCGTGACGGATGGCCATTTTTTTTGCTACATTTGCTACAAATTATAATGAACTAGAATACGAATGAAACAACACTTGAGACCTATCATGTTCGTCGGTACCTGTTCCGACGCAGGAAAGAGTATCATAAACGCGGCTTTCTGCCGAATCTTCCGGCAAGACGGCTACCAACCCGCCCCTTTCAAAGCTCAAAATATGTCATTAAACTCCTTTTCCACACCTGACGGAGGAGAAATGGGACGTGCCCAAGTGGTGCAGGCCGAAGCGTGTGGCATTGCACCGCACACAGACATGAACCCTGTCCTCTTGAAGCCGACAGGCGACAAGCACTCTCAAGTCGTACTGAACGGACACCCGATCGGTAATATGTCGGCACAAGACTATTTCGGACAGAAACTCCAAAAGGAGGATCTCTTCCATGAGGCTGTCGCCGCTTTCCATCGGCTGGAAGCACGCTACAATCCCATCGTACTGGAAGGAGCCGGCAGTATTTCGGAAATCAACCTGCGTGATCGGGACATCACCAACATGCGGATGGCAATTCAGGCGGATGCTGCCACCTACTTAGTGGCGGATATTGACCGAGGTGGCGTTTTCGGTTCTGTCTATGGAACCATTGCATTGCTGACACCGGAAGAGCGGAAACAAATGAAGGGTATTCTGATCAACAAATTCAGGGGAGACGTAGCACTATTCGAAGAGGGAAAGCAAATGTTGGCCCGACTGACCGGTTTGCCAGTCGTGGGAGTCATTCCCTATTTCCGGGACATCAAAATAGAGGAAGAGGATTCCGTCGTACTCGACATGAAGCGGAACGGCTATCAAGCCGGGAAGATCAATGTCGCCATCATCCTGTTGAAGCACATGTCGAACTTTACTGATTTTGATGTGCTGGAGATGGATCCTCGTTTCAATGCGTATTACACAAACAACATCAGTGAAGTGGAACGTGCTGACATTGTGTTGCTGCCGGGATCGAAAAACACGTTGGCAGACCTGCAAAGCCTACGGGCCAACGGCATTGCCGAAGCCATTGTACGGGCACGCAAAGCCGGCAAAAAAGTGATCGGAATCTGTGGAGGCTATCAGATGATGGGCGAACGGCTGGAAGACCCGGAACAGACAGAGGGGACACTGCCGGCTGTACCCGGACTGGGGTTGCTACCGCAACGGACAGTCCTGGAAACCGAAAAAATCACCCGACAGAGTCCATTCACTTTCCTTCCCACAGATCAGACAACCCCTTTCACATGCCAAGGCTATGAGATCCACATGGGACGGACCGAGATGATGCGGGACCTGCCGGAGAATCCTGTAGCCCATCTGGCAGACGGGCGGAAAGATGGCTACTATGCGGACGATCACTGCTGGGGCAGCTACCTACATGGAATCCTGGACAACCCGACCGTCCTGAACCATCTCGCTGAGGGGTTTGGCGACCGCTCGGATGAACGTTCGTTTGACTATGCGGCTTTCAAAGAAACACAATATGACAAGTTGGCTGATTTGGTGCGCCAACATGTTGATCTGAAATATATTTATCAAACTTTGTATCGATAGAAATTATGAAGAGACGAGAATTTTTGCAGAAATCTGCAGCCTCTGCCATTGGCTTGGGGCTGTCACCGTTATGGGGTCGCTCCTATGCCTCAACCTTTGGAGAGACAGCACCCAGCAAACGGGTCAAAGTGGGACTAATCGGTTGCAGAAGCATGGGATTCAGCGATCTGAGCACATTCCTGGAATATCCGCAAGTGGAGTGTGTGGCGCTGTGTGACGTGGACGATGAGTGGCTTAACAAACGGGCAGCTGACGTGGAGAAGAAAACCGGCAAACGTGTACCGAATCTGTACAAAGACTGGCGTCGGGTGATAGACAACAAAGACATTGACGTGGTCATCATCGGCACGCCGGACCACTGGCATTGCTTGCCCCTGATCTGGGCTTGCCAAGCAGGAAAAGATGTGTATGTGGAGAAACCGCTGGCGAACACGATTGAAGAGTGTGATCTGATGGTCAAGGCAGCCCGGCAGTACAACCGTATTGTGCAGGTGGGACAATGGCAACGCAGCGATCCGCACTGGGATGAGGCAGCCAACTTCCTGAAGAACGATGGTGTAGGTCGTGTCCGTACCGTCAAAGTATGGGCCTATCAGGATGGAAAACCGACGCTTCCGCCACAACCGGACTGTGAAGCTCCAGCCGGTGTCGATTACGACATGTGGTTAGGACCGGCTCCCAAACGCCCCTTCAACCCCTATCGTTTCCACTATAACTTCCGCTTCTTCTGGGACTATGCCGGAGGCTTGATGTCTGACTGGGGCGTTCACCTGTTGGACTATGCGTTGGAGGGTATGAACGCAGGACTCCCGACACGTGTGGTCGGATGTGGTGGCAAGTTAGCCTATCCCTATGATGCGATGGAGACACCAGACACCTTGATGGCAACGTATGTATATAAAGATTTCAATATCATCTGGGACCATGCGTGCGGCATCAATCATGGTCTGTACAACCGCAAAGAGGGATTGGCCTTCTTTGGAGAGAAGGGTACACTAGTCTTGGATCGGGCCGGCTGGGAGGTTATTCCGGTCGTGGCAGGCAAAGAGGCACGTATGGAGGCAATCCCCTTCAAGAAGGGCGAAGGCAAGGGGCTGTACAATCATGTCGGCAATTTCCTCTCCTGCATCCAAAGCCGCGAACTGCCCAACGCAGATGTGGCCATTGGTGCCCGTGTAGCGAAGATGTCACATTTGGCCAATATCTCCTGTCGTGTAGGTCGGGAGGTCAACTGGGACGACGATAACCACTTCTTCATCGGAGACGCCGAGGCAACAGCCTTGTCAAAAGCCTATTATCGCGCTCCGTGGGAGTTGCCTAAACTGTAATCAGACAGGACTCAAGATCACAAAGCCCAGCCTTGGCAAGTGCAACGGCTGGGCTTTGTCATGACGATCCGAATGCTTATTGAAAATGGAATTTCTCCCACTTCCTCACAATCGGATCCGGCTTGATGTAAGGGGCTACACGCTTCCGATCCTCCCGATTCAAATAGTCGGGTGTCGTATAAGTAGCTGTCAACGTCTGCGCCTCCGGACTTAATGTGTAATGGACTAAAAAGAGATCCAGGCAGGCCAATGCATCCTGATAGACATCACTGGTCGTATCGGAAGGTTGCTGCAAAAAGTCATCTACAGACACAGGAGCCAACAGATCCGAAGCGGTCAGCGGTTCCCACTCCGTCGTGAAAAAGGCCACCCGGCTGTCCGGCACAGGTCCGAAGACCGTGGTCACGACACAGACCACATGCGTATTGTTCACAAGCGGCAACATCTTCATCTCTACCGTGCTCCGTTCTGTCACCTGCAAGAACAGATAATCTTTTGTCAACTGTTTCAACGTAGTATAACCGTTCATCGTATTCTGGACACGCGCCTCTTTCCCCTGCTGGAAGAGATCCACCAGATCTTTCCGCCATGCATCCTCCAACTGAGGCACCTGTTGGTCAGGCATCGACGTAAATACAGAGGCCATATCCTGCGCTCCTACCGTCATTGAAAGGAGCCACAATGCAATGGCCAAACATCCTTGTTTCATATCTATTATCCTATTCATTTTGAACCCAAATATAAGAAGATCATTCCTAAAAACACCAAAAAGAGATCAATCGCCTTACTCTTTAAATTTTTTTCATGGAAAAAGAGAGCTCCGGCCACAAAAGTAACCAGCACATTGCTACGACGTACCATGGAAACAATAGAGATCATGGAGTCAGGATCGCTCAAGGCATAGAAATAGACCCAATCCGCCACACACAGAAAAAGAGAAATGAGCAGAATATTCTTTCTCCACACAAATGGCGTTGTCTGCTTGCGCCTCGGGTACCACAGGAAGAGCAGAATCGGCAGCATCATCCGACACTGATAGACATTGAACCAGACCTGTACCGTCATCACATCCAAACTCCGCATCAAGTGTTTGTCATAGAGTCCGCTCATCGCTCCGGTCACAATGGAGAGCAACGTGAGATAGATCCACTTGTTGTGGCTGAATACAATCCCCTCTTTCCGGCCCGATGTGGAGAGCAAATAAAACGAAGCGATCGCCAGCGCGACACCGATCCACTGATAGAGATTGAGCCGCTCTCCGAATAACAGCATCGCACCTACCAAAGTCAACACGGGCTGTGTAGCCTTGATCGGCCCGGTGATAGTCAGCGGCAGATGTTTCAAGGCAAAATAGCCCGACAACCAGGAGGAGAGGACAATCACAGCTTTGATGAAAACCCGCAGATGTGTCTCCCACGACACATGCGGCACATACAGCATGGTCCCCTCCAGCCAAGAGGTACCCCATGAAAGCAACACGAAGGGAAGAAAGATCAAACTACTCACCAAGGTGTTGATAAACAGGACAGGAATGACAGCATTCCCATTTAGCGACATCTTTTTATTGACATCGTAACAACCCAGCAAAAAGGCCGATAAAAATGCATACGCTAACCACATGATACTACAAGAAACATTCGTCCGGATATTGTACATCCACTAAAAACAGCGCCTGACCGGGCACCGACGTACCGGCACTACAACGATCTTTCGCCTCAATCACCCGACGGAATCCCTCCAAAGAGAGTTTGCCCCGTCCTACCTCCAATAACGTACCGACAATCGCACGGACCATATTCCTCAGAAAGCGATCGGCACGGATCGTGAAGACCCACACGTCTCCCTCTTGCTCCCAACCAGCTTCATAGATGTGGCAATTGTTCGTCTTCACATCCGTATGCAGCTTGCTGAAACTGGTGAAATCAATGTAATCAAACAGAATCCGGCACGCCTGATTCATCCGCCCATAATCCAAAGGCATGGAAATGCGATAGACGAAATCGGCATTAAAAGGATCCTTCCGGTGTGTGACATAATATTTATAGGTACGGGAACAGGCATCGAAACGGGCATGTGCCTCCGGCTTGACCGGTACAATCCGATAGATGGCAATGTCGCGCGACAATACCCGATTCAGCTTGTTGGCCCAGAAATCCAGATCGGACAACTCTTCACGCCAATCGAAATGGGCCACCATCAGCCGGGCATGTACGCCGGCATCGGTCCGGCCGGCACCCGTCACGGGCACCGGCTCACGCAGCAACAGGGCCAACGCCTCTTCCAACGCCTGCTGTACGGTCGGCCCGTTCGGCTGCACCTGCCAGCCACTGAAATTTTTCCCATTATATCCCAAATAGATAAAATAACGCATCCGGCCTCCGATTAAAGGATTTTGTAACCTGCCACCACCAGGGCCTGATGAATCTCATTGATCTGCTGCTGATCGCGTGTCTCCATCTCGATGTGCAGATAACAACCGTTGATGTCTGCCGTATGTGACACACGTTCGTGATAGACTGACACCACGTTGGCTCCCAGCTGGGCGATGATTCGCGACACTTGCAACAGCTGTCCCGGTTTATCCACCAGCTCGATCTTCATACTGCACGAACGGCCGGAGGTCTGCAAGCCACGGCCAATTACACGGGAAAGGATCGTCACGTCAATGTTACCTCCGGAAACCAGGCAGACCACCTTCTTGCCCTTCACCGGTACTTTGTTGAACATCGCTGCGGCCACGGAAACAGCTCCTGCCCCTTCGGCAATCAGCTTATGTTGCTCAATCAGGGCCAGAATAGCTGTAGAGATCTCATCGTCGCTGACAGAGACGATCTCATCCACATACTGCTGGCAGCAATCGAAGGTATGCAGACCCGGCTCCTTGACAGCGATACCGTCAGCAATGGTCCGGACCGCATTCAGGCGCTCAATCTTTCCATGGCTGATAGACTCCAACATACTGGGAGCCCCATTGGCCTGCACGCCATATACCTTGATGTGAGGTGCCAGATGTTTGATGGCATACGCCACACCTGAGATCAGACCTCCCCCGCCGATCGGGACAATCACCGCATCCATATCGGGCAGCTGATCCAAGATCTCCAGGCCAATCGTACCCTGTCCGGCAATCACATCCTCATCGTCAAACGGATGGATAAAGGTGTAACCCTTCTCATCGCGCAATTCCAACGCCCGTCTATAGGCATCATCATATACCCCCTCCACCAGGCAGACGTCGGCACCATAGCGCTTGGTAGCCTCTATTTTGGAGATCGGTGCATTGTCCGGCAAACAGATCAACGAAGAGATACCGTGTGAAGAGGCGGCCAACGCCACGCCCTGCGCATGGTTACCCGCAGAACAGGCCACGACACCCCGCTGGCGCTCCTCCTGGCTCAGCTGTGCGATCTTGAAGCAGGCTCCGCGCACCTTGAAAGAGCCGGTCACCTGCAAGTTCTCCGGTTTCAAATAGATACTACATGATTTATTGATGTTCGGCGCAGGAATCAAATCCGTCCGCCGGATGACTGTTTTCAAGGCATACGATGCCTGATAAATTTTGTCCAGTGTAAGCATTATTCTATCTTGTCTTTTTTATTGTTATTTCCATTCCATAGTCGTTTCAAAATTTTTCCGGCAAGAAACGCCAAAAACGCACCGGCAATTCTCTTCGATGCAAACGGGGATTCAGCCGCTGCTGGATGGCAATCGACTGGAAATAGGTCTTCCAGAGTTGCTGATAGAGGCTCTCGTCCGGATCCATCATCGCTTTCTCCAGCAATCCGGTCCGTCCCAATTCGCCCAATGCATCGAGCTGTACTTCCGTGATCTCTTTCAAATCATAATAATAGCCATACTGCCGCTTCAGGTCGTACACCAGCCACACTTGATCGGCAAACCGCTCTTTCAAATGGCCGGCCACCATCGGCAATACATTATATAAAGGTTGAACCGCCGCGAAATAGGTACCGTCCACCGTTTTCTGAAAACGGAGAAACTGCACGACACGCAACCGTTCGTTGTTTACTTTCTTCCAGATCTTGGCCATCGCCAAGACATCCGGATCGCCGAGATTCAGTTCGATGGATTTGGAGGCATCAATCGCTTTGCGGATATAGCGGAACAACAGCTCGTCCACCTCAGGCATTTCAGACAGCCAGGCAGCCATCAATCCGTTCAATGCCAGTTCCGACAGTCTCTTCTGCAAACCGCTCCACACCCGATCGGCCTTGGCCTGATCCGTGACAATCGTATATTTTGCATCGTAAAAGAGTGGTAACGGTTCACCCTCTCCCAACAGGTGGTCGGGGAACTGACGCCACACATAAGCATCAAACACGCCTGTCAGCAACCCCTCAAAACTCTTGTCATAGATAAACAGATTCATACCGGCTCACTCCTCCTGAAACGGCAGGGTCAATTGACGGCTGTCATCCACCTTCCGTGATTTCTTCACCAACAGCCGACGAACGGCCATCGGAGTCAATTCATTGACGGTCTGCACAGGAAGCTCGCGGCAGGTCAGAAAATAGCGGGCCTTCTTCATCACAACACCGATTTTCTTCAACTGCTCGCTGCCCAATGCCGCATACCGGCGAGACACCACGATAATCTTCGCCGACTTCACACCGATACCCGGTACACGCAACAACATCTCATAGTCGGCCCGGTTCACATCCACCGGGAAAAACTCCGGATGGCGAAGCGCCCACGCCAACTTCGGGTCCACCTCCAGATCCAGATCCGGAAAAGCATCATCGACCAGCTCATCCACTTGAAACTGATAAAAGCGCAACAGCCAATCGGCCTGATAGAGTCGGTTCTCACGCACCAACGGCGGTGCAGAAAGGGCCGGCAGACGGGTATCATAACGATTGACGGGCACAAAACCGGAATAATAGACACGCTTCATCGTGGGCCGACGATACAAAGCCGAGGAGAGGCGCAAGATGTCCCGGTCCCGATCTGGCGTTGCTCCCACAATCATCTGCGTACTTTGTCCGGCTGGAGCGAAACGGGGGGCGGAATGGAACCGCTTCCGTTCTTCCGCACTCTGCAACACGCCCTGCTGGATATAGCGCATCGGAGCGAAGACACTGGAGAAATTCTTCTCCGGAGCCAACACCTGCAAACTCTGCTCATTCGGGATTTCAATATTGACGCTCAAACGGTCGGCATAACGCCCTGCCTCATTCACCAACTCCTGACTGGCACCGGGAATGCTTTTCATGTGTATGTAACCGTTGAAATGATGCACCAGGCGTAAATCTTTGATGGCACGCACCAGACGCTCCATCGTGTAGTCGGGACTGCGCAACACACCCGAACTGAGAAACAGCCCCTCGATATAGTTACGGCGGTAAAACTCAATCGTCAGATCTACCAATTCGGAAACGGATAGTGTGACACGGGGCAAATCGTTGCTGCGTCGGTTGATGCAATAGGCACAGTCATACATGCAGTAGTTCGTCAGCATGATCTTCAGCAAGGATATGCAACGGCCATCCTCTGCGAAACTGTGGCAGATGCCCCAACCCGCCGTGCTGCCAACCATGCCCGCCTTGTGTCTCCGGGACGTGCCGCTGGAGGCACACGAGACATCATATTTGGCCGACTCGGCTAAGATCTTCAACTTTTGCAACACCGACTCGTTCATGCGTTCTCTCCGTTTTGCCTTTTTACGTGATTACTTCCGCACTGTGATATGGAAACAGCCCTGTTTACGCTCGTGCTTCACATAACAACGCTCCTCTTTCTTCAAATCATGCAACACCATCGCCAGGACCATCTTCAACTGCTCCTGTCCGATGTTCAGTGTGTCCTTCTCGTCCACCTTCGTGTAACGGGCCCAAGAGACATCAAACGTCGTGCCATACTGATGAGCCGAATTGACGGAGGAATTGCGATTCCGCTTCTTCAGATTCTGGACATCATCCACCGTACGCGTCACACTGGTGACTTTCACTTTATAAATGGACGCATTCAGATTCCGGAGTGAATCCTGGAAATTGCGTCCGATATCTTCCAACAGCTCGGCAGCCTCCGGCACCAGAAAGGGAATGGAATGGGTCAGCTCCTCCACCTCGTAATATTTGTTGGTGGAGATCTCCTTCATTTTTTTCGAAGCCCGTTCTGCCTCCTCACGCGAGGCTACAGGCTCGATTCCCAACCGTTTTGCCTCAGCCAGCTGCACATCGTTCAAATCGTTGAAATCACGATTGTAACTTCCGTTATACCAGATCCGTTTCAACTCGCCCCGTTCCTCCTTACAGGCCGGGAGCAACACGCCCGTCACACCAGCCAACCAGAGCGAGATGAACCATAAACTGCCATGTCTCATCATCATCACTTTTCTTTTATTCATTCTGTCATCCTTCCGGACAGCGGACATCAGTCCACCGCCCACTCCTTCATCTCGTACATGTCCTGATACTCCTCCCATTCCGGATCCCATTCCGTGTAAATCGTGATCGGGAAGGGATCGAACGGCATCAAGACCTCGTTAAGGCGTTCGCCGAAAACACGCACAGTACGTGTGTAGAAGACCCAGACCTTCTCACCGTTGCCGGTATAGACAGCCGTCAGGATAGCCAGTTTGTCTTTCTTCTCCATCGCCTTCTGCAATACCTCCTGCATCTCTTCCATCCGGACAGCCTCTGCGGCCGAAGGCATACCTTTCTCATCGCCCTCGTAGCGCCAGGTGATCTCCACGCGCTCCTTCAACTTGCCCGACTGGATGAACTCCGTCAGTTCGTCACGTCCGTTGACGAAAATCAAAGCTCCCTCTTCGCTGGAGGAGAGGGCCGTAAACCAAACATTACTCAATTTCATACGTTTTCCTGCAAAAATAGAGAGATCCTGCGGCTCACAGTACAAAAAATCTCATTCCACCGCCCCTGTCCGAATATGGAAACGGTGGAATGAGATCAGACCGGGAAACTGCAAGTTCTCCGGATTAGTAGGCTTTTTCCAACAACCAAGCATCGGAGAAATTGGGCGCATACTTTGCCTTGATCGCGTCACGGCTGTCAGCAGCATCCGCCTTGTTGTCGAAGCTGGCCACAATGACACGCAACATGCCCTGCTCATTTTCACCCAACACTGCGTTGTAACCCTCGTTCTGCATACGCTCTTTCAAAGCATACGCATTCGTACGGTTCTTGAAACTGCCGATCACTACACTGAAACGTTTCAGACGGCTTGCATCCTCACCGGAAGCGGCATTGATACGCTCCGAACGAGTCGATGCATTAGAATAACGTGGCTTTGAAACCGGAGCCGGTTCATCGGCTACCTCAACCTCTTCCACTTCTTCCACAACAGCCTCTGTTGTCTCTTTCTCCTTGGCCTGTTCGTAGGCAGCCTTGTATGCACTCTGCTTAGGTTTACAAGAACCGAGTGACAAGGCTACACACGCAGCGGCTCCCAATAACCAAATTTTATTCATATTTCTTATAGCTAAATAATTGTTCTCTCTTAATGAGCGCAAAGATAAGAATTAAATTAGTACTTTCGCACGCAGAACAACATATATTATACGCTCATGAACAAAACAATTGGAACAATGATGATGGCAACATCCGTTTTATTAGGTGCTTGCACCCAAAGTAACGGAGAGGGCGGGAATTCACAGAAGCAACCGGACGGCACGCTGATCGGCCGTTCAACAATCCAGATCACGGATGGTCGGATGACACCGGAAGCCCTTTGGGCATTCGGCCGTATCGGAGACTATCAGGTGTCGCCCGACGGTCAGCAAATCGCTTATACAGTCGGCTACTACAGTGTGCCGCAGGACAAAGGTAACCGGGAGATCTTCGTCATGAATGCAGACGGATCGGACAACCGGCAGATCACCTCCACTCCCTATTCGGAGAACAATGTGGTCTGGATCAAAGGGGGCAGCAAACTGGCTTTCCTCTCCAGCGAAGGAGGTAGCAGCCAAGTATGGGAAATGAATCCGGACGGCAGCGGACGCCGCCAGCTCTCCCACTACGACGGGGACATCGAAGGATTCCTCTTCTCTCCGGACGAGAAACAGATCCTCTTCATCGCCCAGATCAAGACAGTGCCCAGCACGGCAGACAAATATCCGGATCTGCCGAAATCGACCGGTATCGTCGTGACAGACTTGATGTACAAGCATTGGGATGAATGGGTCACTACGGCTCCGCATCCTTTCATAGCCGGATTCGACGGCAACCAGGTGGGTAGTG
>JBJECC010000123.1:0-11073 GCA_051870655.1 Parabacteroides sp.
GAAATTAAGCATAGCGAATCCATGAAGGCAAAACGGATGAAGACGACAGCTCAGTTGCCGGCTTTTCGAGATTCGTCCAATTTTATCTACATGACAACCGTCATGACAGATAAATGCCCTCGTAAGCTCATCAAATTTGCAGATGAATTTATCAAAACTGCATGTGAAATTTCAAAGTCAATTGCACTGGCTAACGAAACAAGAGGAACGGATCGGGCGATGTATATTAGCAATGCAATAGCACTACTTTACGTGTCTAAATCTTATATTGTCATACTGAACAAAAGGGGGATTGTTTCAAAAGACGATAAGAACAAAACTGCGAAAGAAGCCGACAAATTGCTTGCTCAATTAATAGCATGGCGTGATTTTACGAGTCGTCAGGGTTAATATGTTTTTGGCATGTTAAGAGTACGAAGAAATCCGCTGTATGGGCGCATGACTATCATTTGTGATAGTAACGAAGATGCACATGCGCAGGAATATGCTGGAACGAACTACTGGTGTTCGACCGAGTACAACGGCAACAACAGCTGGAACGTGAACTTCAGCACTGGCAACACGAACAACAACAACAAGTACAACACGAATCGGGTTCGACCAGCAGTAGCATACGGAGAAGATTTCGACCGTTTCGTTGAGAGCGTAGAAGATGCATTTGTAGATTGCCTGAAAGGAAAGATGTCATCCAAACAGGCAGTTGAGTATCTTCAAATTGCCAAAGATGACATCATTGTTCTGGCAGGTGAGATGTGGACGATGACCTATAAACCGACCACATCCACCTGCTTTCTTGTCAAATACCCAAAAATAAGAGAAGTTTTTGCAGCGAATTTTCGAGATAGAATAGTACACCATTGGATTTGTTTAAGGTTAAATCCATTGTTCGAAGAAAGATTTATATCCCAAGGAAATGTGTCGCATAACTGCAGGGTAGGGTTTGGAACCAGAACTGCGGTACAATCTGCCATAGATGGCATGGAACGGGTTTCCGAAAATTACAATAAATCAGCCTATGTGTTTAAAGGGGATATCGTGTCGTTCTTCATGTCGATGGATCAAGATGTTTTACACTATCTGTTGTCTCGTTTCTCCGAAAGACAGTATCAAGGGGAATACAAGGCAATATTGATGTATTTGATAAAAGTGGTTGTTTATCACAGGCCAGAAAAAGACTGTATTTTCAATAGCTCATACTCTTTGTGGATCAAGCTCGATGAAAACAAATCAATGCTGAGAAACGGAGCAAAGAAAGGTGGACCAATCGGTAATTTAACTACACAGCTGTTCGCAAACTTCATGATGTCGTTCTTTGATATTTATGTCCAATTTATAATGCGTAGATATAATTATCATTACGTCCGGTTTGTAGATGATTTCTTGCTGATTGCAGAAACGAAAGAGATTATTAACATGGCAATCATTAAAATGGAAACATTCCTCATGAGCGTTCTGAAGCTGGAAATGCACAAAGACAAAAGATATATTCAACCTGTGTCTCATGGAGTATTGTTTGTTGGATCAATGATCAAACCGCATCGAGTCTATTTGAGCAACAGGACGCTCGCCAGATTCAGAGAAAAGGTGCATGGATACAACCGGTTGATGCAGGAAAAGGAATTGACCATATTAGATTGCAAGAGGATTCAGTCTGTGATAAACAGTTATCTTGGTTTCTGTAGAAACAAGAATGAGTATAACAATCGAAAGAAAATTCTGATGGAATTTTCTCATGACTTTTACAAGTACTTCTACATTGCTGGTCATTATGACAAGATTGTCATTAAACATCAGTACAAAGAAATTAAAAATGGATTATAAAATAACAGTGTTTATGGAAGTGAAATTTTTTGATGAAAAGCCGGCCGTTGTCGTTAAAGACATGATTAACGATAGCACATATATTACTGTCAACATAGGATCTAATAAAGTTGGCGATAAATACAAAGTCGTGTCCGTCACGTTTCTTCTCGGGACGGAAGAATTGACAACTCTGTCGGTTTGCAACAGAATAGACAAACTTGGATTTTCGGATACGATTACTATGGAAGACATTGTTGGTGTTGCTGAATTTATCAAAGACGACAGCGCTCTGGATGCAATGAAGTTAATCCTGCATAGCAAAGTCGAAATCAGAGATTCATCTCCAT
This sequence comes from Parabacteroides sp., assembly GCA_051870655.1. Lineage (GTDB taxonomy): Bacteria > Bacteroidota > Bacteroidia > Bacteroidales > Tannerellaceae > Parabacteroides. The sequence continues at coordinate 2,151 of JBJECC010000123.1, forward strand.
CAGTTAATGTATTTTTCATGGAAGGATGGGGGGCTATGTGGCTTAATCGGGAAATGAGAATGGTCGTGCAAAGAAGACTGGATGCAGAGAAGTCAGCAGGAAAGAAAAAAACGACGTTGTGGTACGGTGAACAAATGTTTGAATTGGAGATTGAAAAGGCCATGTCGATGATCAACAGGTTGGAAATATACGCATCAGAATGCTACGATGCTACGCAGCAGCATTTGAAGAATATCAACAAGATTGAAACCATCGAACAGGCCCTATCGTATGACATAACGAGTAATTACCCGGACTACCTCTATCTTTGATCGAAGACGTTGAATGTCTGGACTCCGGCCACACGGTCGGCGTCCAGTACATGCGCATATACAAGCGTCTGTTTGATATTGGTATGACCCATGATATCTTTCAGTGCGTTGATGTCTTTCGTTTTCGACAGGAACAGGGTTGCGAAAGTATGTCTCCCGAACTTTGCGGAAAGATCCTTTTCGATATTTGCATCTTCCGCAATCGCCTTCAAATACTTGTTTATTTTCTGGTCGGATATGATGTTTCCCCACAACAGACCCTCTTTTCTATCCTTTCGTCTGTTGTTGATTATGCGCCTTAGCGGTTCGCAAATCGGTATGTGGATCAGTTTGGGCTTTATGTTTTTCATTTTAGTTCTGACATAGATCAGCTCGTGATCGCTGATCTGATCCAACTGGATGCTTTTTGCGTCAGAAAGGTGAAGGCTGCTGAAGCACATGAAAAGGAAAAATTCCAACACATCCGATATCGGCTGTCTCCCTTCGTAAAAGTTGTTCCTGTACATATTATATAAATGCTGAAGCTGTGACTCGGAAATGGAATCTGCACTGGTATCGTTGCACCCCCTCATTTTTACATCGTGAATAGGATTGGACTGCATCAGACCCTGTTTGACTGCCTCGTTGAAATAAACACCTATGATCCGAATGGTTTTGTTGATGGTCACTTCGTTGTTTCCTCTTGTGTTTCGCAAAAACAGTATGAATCTTCTGACCGTCTCTGTTGTCAGATCCGAGAAAGACAGGTGTTCGCGATACAGTTTTAGCATGTTTATGCAGGAAAGATGTTTTTTTCTGGTTGCATGGGATAATTCCTGGAATCTCAGGGATTGGTATTTTTCGCAGAACTCATAGAAGTTGCCATTGGAATTGTTTGTATTATATTCAAACCAGAAGTCGTCAATGGTTAGTTTTCGTTTGAGAAGGCGGTAACGAACGAATATGTCATTTATTCTTGATTTCAGTTCTGATATCATCAGATTTTTGTCAGAGAAAAACTCCTCCCTCTTTCCGATCAGTCCCGTCGCCGGATCGAAATTCTTTTCCGAAACGGATATATGTGTTGAAATTTCCACCTTTTGCCGGTTCAAGTAAAAGGAAAGGTAAATCGGAGCCTTCCCGTTTTTGTTCACATATTTCAAAGCTGTACGAATATTTGTCATGATTTTTACCTACATCGTGCTATTCAGATATCTGAATCGCTGTTAATAAAACTGTCTTGTTTTTATGACATGGCTCGTAAATAACTGATTGCTACAAATCAACAAAGGCGATCCGGAATTACCCAGATCGCCTGTATGTTTAGTAGTGTTAAATTGTGGAGCATATCGGACTCGAACCGATCACCTTCAGACTGCCAGTCTGACGCTCTAGCCGGATGAGCTAATGCCCCATGACTTACGGTTGCAAATGTAATACATCTTTTTGAATAGACAATCGTTTGGCAAAATAATTGAGAGAAATATTTTGTATTCTCTCCAACTTGCCGTACTTTCGCAGCAAAACTCATCCATTATTGAACAATATGAAATCTAAACATCCTTTAGTGGAAACACCGGACGGCAAATCTTATCTGATCCCGTTTGTATTGATCACGAGTCTGTTCCTGCTGTGGGGGTTCGCCCATGGCCTGTTAGATGTCTTGAACAAACATTTTCAAGGCATTTTCACCATGACGAAAGCGGAAAGCGGATTGGTACAGTTCTCCACCTACATTGCCTATTTCCTCATGGCACTTCCGGCAGGAGCCTTTATGAAACGCTTTGGCTACAAGCGGGGGATCATTGCCGGTCTCACGCTGTTTGCATTGGGCGCATTCGGATTTATCCCCGCAGCCTATTTGCACTCTGCCACACCCTTTCTGATCGCCCTGTTCATTATCGCTTGCGGTCTTTGTATTCTGGAGACAGCCGCCAATCCCTATTCCTCCATTCTCGGGCCCGCAGAGTCAGCCGCCCAACGCCTCAATCTGTCGCAGTCGTTCAATGGACTGGGATGGATCTTGGGACCTTTGGTAGGAGGGTGGCTGATTTTCGGATCGGACACGACGGATGCTTCGGTATTGGCCCGTCCCTATGTGCTGGTCGGTTGCTTGGTGCTGCTGGTCGTCCTGCTCTTCCTTCTCGTCCGCTTGCCGGAGGTGAAACCGGAAATGGCTCCTTCGGAAGCGGTGGTGACAGACGATTCGCTTTGGCATCATCCCCAGTTCCTCCGTTCGGTGGCGGCACAAGCCTGCTACTGTGCCGCACAGACCGGTGTCTTCGGCTTCTTCATCAACTATGTGACAGAGTTGGACCCGACGGTCAGCAACCTGGAAGCCTCTCGCATTTTGGCCTTTGGCGGCATGGGGCTCTTCATGATCGGACGGTTGGCAGGTAGTGCATTGATGCAACGCATATCGCCCCGCCGTCTGCTGATGGGCTATTCCTTGGCCTCTGCGATCTGCATGGCATGGGTCATTGCCTCGGTGGGCCAGCTCTCCCTGTATGCCCTGTATCTCTCCTTCTTCTTCATGTCCATCATGTTTCCGACCATCTTTGCACTGGGCATTGCCGGCATGGGCCGTCTGACACAGAAGGCCTCCTCTTGTATCGTGATGGGAGTGGCAGGTGGGGCATTCAGTCCGATGCTGATGGGCTATGTAGGCGCAGAACAGATGGCCTGGGGCTTTGTGGTGCCTCTGGTGGCGTTTCTGTATATCCTCTATTTCGCGTCCGCTGCCGTTAATTGATCCGATCCCGACGTACCTCATCCACACCTTCGATGGCGTTCAGGCTGGCAATGGACTGGGAGAGTTCTGCCAGGGAATGGACGGAGAAATTGATGGTACAATCCACGATCTCGTCTGTCGTGACGGTGTGGAGACTGTCAATGCCAAGCCGCAGTTGGTTGGTGATGCAATCCACAATGTCGATCAGCAGATGGTAGCGGTCGATGGCCAGGATGCGGACACGCACAGGATAGAGAATGTCCCGATCCTCTTTAAAATCCACGGAGACAATCGAGTCTCCGTCTTGTGAGGCCTGTCGGATGGCTGTGTCGCAGTTCCGTTTATGAATCGTGATAGTCCCGTCAGCCTCACGGAAGCCGATTACCTCGTCACCCGGCAGCGGATGGCAATGCGGACACCGGTTCTTGGGTGCCATCTTGACATGCTTGAAGTAGTGGATGAGGAACTTCTTGGCCTTATAGGTCAGTACATAATCCAACCAGTCCGGTTTGGGCTCCACTGTAGGATTGACACCGATCTCCACACAATCGCCATGATTCAATTCGGTCTTGACCGAACAGAGCTTGCCGTTGATGTGGGCATACTGGGCATGTTCACCGATCTGTTTGTGGATCTCGAATGCAAAGTCGAGTGCCGTGGCATGTTGCGGCATGATGACCCCCTTCCCTTTGGGAGTGAACACCATGATATCTTCATTGTAGAACGAGGTGACGACGCTGTCCATGAAGCCCCCTTCGTTGCTTTCGGCCAGGTCTTTCAGGACAGAGCGGAACTTGTCGATCCAACTGCTGCGGTTGCTCTCTGTACGATCGGCCACACACCCCATGCGGGAGTTGCGGGTCATGCGGGCAGAGGAGATGTGCAGCTCTTCCCACGTGCCCTGTTCGCTGAGCAGCTTGATGTGGAAACTCTGATAGCCATTCTCCTTGGGGGAGTCTATGTAGTTGATGATGCTGCCCGGTTTCTCTTTGAAGACATCCGTCAGCAACGAGTAGATGCGGAGGCAGGTGGTCTTTTCCGACTCGTTGGGCTGGACAGGGAAGATGACGCGGATCACATGCCGGAAATCGATGTGCTTGAAGTCCCGTCCCTGTTGGCGCATTCGCCGCCAGATGCTGTAGGGCTGGCGGTAACGGATCTCAGTGCGGATGTGCAGTCCGTGTTCACCCAAGAGGGAGATGATCCGGTCGGTGAAGATCCGCAACGGCTCTTCATTCTCCTTCTGGTCCTGGAGGATCAGCTCCTCAATGTTCTTGTATTCATGCGGACAGCGATAGCGGAGACTCAGATTCTCCAGTTCACGCCGGATGCTGTTGAAACCTAATCGGTTGGCAAGCGGGGCATAGAAATAGTCCGTCTCGCCTGCAATCTTCATCTGCTTGTCCGGACGCATGCTGTCCAGGGTGCGCATGTTGTGGATGCGGTCGGCCAGCTTCAGCAGGATGGCACGGATGTCATAGTGCACCGAGTCCAGCATCTGTTTGTAGTTGTCCACCTGTTTGGAGGTCTCATAGTTGGTTTTCTTCTTCTTGGTGACCACGCCGACCAGGAAAGCCACCTCTTCGCCGAAACGTTGGCGGATCTCTTCCAGGGTGACAGGGGTATCTTCCACAACGTCATGCAGGAAAGCGGCAATGACGGTGTTGGGGCCTAATTGCAACTCTTCGGCGACGATACGCGCCACCGCCACGGGATGGATAATATAGGGCTCGCCACTTTTACGTGTTTGTCCTTCATGGGCCTTTCGTGCGAATTGGAAGGCATCTTGAATACGTGCTACATCTTCGGGAGCCACCCGTTGCGACATGGTCCGAATGATACCGGCCACCCGCTCGTTTATGATCTGATCAAAGTTATCCATCTTGCCGTATTAGTTTATATAGCGTTAACACTATGCTGTTTTCAATATAAATACAAAAGTAGATAAATTAATTCGTATCTTTGCAACTTCCAAACGCAATTAATTAGGTAAAATAGAGATATGATCACAGTAAACAATCTGGACGTGCAATTTGGCAAACGTATCCTTTTTCAAGATGTGAATTTGAAGTTTACACCGGGTAACTGCTACGGTATCATCGGCGCGAACGGGGCGGGTAAATCTACCTTTCTCCGGGTCATCAGCAAACAGCTGGATCCCACGCGCGGAACCGTTTCGCTGGGTCCGGGCGAACGCCTTTCTGTCTTGAGCCAGGATCACTTCGCCTTCGATGAGTACACCGTGATGGACACGGTCTTGATGGGACATTCGACACTGTGGGAGGTGATGAGCGAGAAGAACGCGCTCTACGCCAAGCCCGACTTCAGTGATGAAGATGGTATCCGGGTCTCCGAATTGGAGGAGAAGTTTGCCGAGATGGAGGGGTGGAATGCGGAAAGCGATGCCGCCAGTCTGCTGAGCGGTCTGGGTATCGCCGAAGATCTGCACTATTCGCTCATGAAGGATCTGAGCGGTAAGCAGAAGGTGCGTGTGCTGTTGGCGCGGGCCCTCTTCGGACAGCCTGACAACCTGCTGCTCGACGAGCCGACCAACGACCTGGACTTGGAGACTGTCAGCTGGTTGGAGAACTATCTGTCGAACTTTGAGCACACCGTGCTGGTGGTGAGCCACGACCGTCACTTCCTGGACTCCGTTTGTACCCATACCGTGGATATTGACTATGGTAAGTTGCAGCTTTTTGCCGGCAACTACAGTTTCTGGTATGAGTCGAGCCAGTTGGCGCTCCGTCAGCAACAGCAGCAGAACAAGAAGGCCGAGGAAAAGAAGAAGGAGTTGGAAGAGTTTATCCGCCGGTTCAGTGCCAACGTGGCCAAGTCCAAGCAGACAACCAGCCGCAAGAAGATGTTGGAGAAACTGAACATCGAGGAGATCAAACCCTCCAGCCGTCGCTATCCGGGCATCCTGTTTACGCCCAACCGTGAACCGGGCAACCAGATTCTGGAGGTCAGCGGACTGACGAAATGCATTGACGGGAAGGTACTCTTCAAGGACTTGAACTTCAACGTGGAGAAGGACGACAAGATTGTCTTCATCAGCCATGACCCGCGTGCCATGACCGCCCTGTTCCAGATCATCAACGGAGAGGAGCGGCCCGATGCCGGTACCTTCAAATGGGGCCAGACCATCACCACCTCTTATCTGCCGTTGGACAACTCCAGCTATTTCAATTCGGATCTGACACTGATCGACTGGCTGACCCAGTTCTCTCCCGACACGAACGAAGTGTTCCTGAAGGGTTTCCTGGGCCGTATGCTCTTCTCCGGCGAGGAGCTGCAGAAGAAGGTCAGCGTGCTTTCCGGAGGTGAGAAGATGCGTTGTATGATCTCCCGCATGATGTTGATCGATGCGAACTGCATCATTCTGGACACACCGACCAACCATCTGGACCTGGAGTCTATCCAGGCGTTCAACAACACCTTGAAGACCTTCAAGGGCAATTTGCTCTTCTCCAGCCACGACCATGAGTTTATCCAGACCGTGGCCAACCGCATCATCGAGCTGACACCGAACGGTATCATTGACAAGATGATGGATTATGACGATTACATCTCCGATCCGGCGATTGCGGAATTGCGCCAAAAGCTCTACCGATGAGAAAACGGATTGGATTTCTATGCCTGTTCTTTATGGCTTGGTTGCCGGTTTTTGTGTTACAGAAACCGGCTTTCCTCTTTTATCACCGTGACTTGGCGGCCGGTAGCCGTGTGTGGGAATGGCTTCAGGTGATGGGACATGGCTTGAAACTGGACTGCACGTTGGCCGGTTATCTGACTGTGTTGCCGCTGTTGCTGACCGCTGTCTCCCTCTGGAAACCGGGACGGTGGCTTCGTCAGGTGCTGAAGGTGTATGTGGCAGTCGCTGCCCTGTTGGTGGCGGCCATCTTTGCTGTAGATGAGGCGTTGTATGGCTATTGGCGCTTTCGGCTGGATGCCACACTCTTTTTCTACCTGCAGTCGCCCCGCGAGGCATTGGCCAGTGTCCCTTGGCCCGCTTTTTTGAGTCAGACGCTGGTGTTCCTGCTGTATGCGTGGGGGATCGGGTACTTTTTCCGTCGCTGTGTCTTGCGTTTCGTGCCGGAGGAGCCTGTACGTCGTCCGGCCCTTGCCACGGCTCTCTGGATTCCGTTGGCCGGACTGCTCTTTATCCCGATCCGAGGGGGAGTAACCACTTCGACCGCCAATGTTGGCATGGTCTATTTCAGTGCCAATACCTTCTTGAATCATGCGGCCATCAATCCGGCTTTCAGCCTCTTTGCCTCGTTGAGCAAACAGCAGGATTTTGCCCGTCAGTTTGATTTCTTCCCCGAAGAGCAGCGGGCGGCCATCGCAGAGACGTTGTTGCCGAAGGAGAATGACTCTGCACCGGCTCTGTCGCTGTTGAAGACAGCACGGCCGAATATCCTGATCATTCTTTTGGAAAGTTTTTCAGCCAATGTGGTGGGTGCGTTGGGTGGTGAACCGGACGCTACCCCCTGCCTGGACCGGCTGGCGGAGGAGGGCGTGCTGTTTACCCGCTGTTATGCCAATTCGTTCCGGACAGACCGTGGCATTGTCTCCGTCTTGAATGGCTACTGGGCACAGCCCACCACTTCGATCATGAAGTATCCGGCCAAGAGCCAGACGCTTCCCTCCATTGCGAAGAGTTTAGTGGCCGAAGGATACCGGACCGATATGCTCTATGGCGGGGACATCAATTTTACCAACATGCAGAGTTACTTTTTCAGTTCCGGCTATCAGCGGATCACGGCCGATCGGGACTTTCCGTTGACTGACCGTTTGAGCAAGTGGGGGGCCAATGACGATGTGACATTTTCCCGCCTCTATGACATGTTGCAGGCCCGGGCCGGTTCCGACCAACCTTGGATGACCACCTTCTTGACCTTGAGCAGCCATGAGCCTTTCGAAGTGCCCTTCCACCGATACGAACATCCCTATGTAAATTCGGTGGCCTTCACGGATAGCTGTTTGGGGCACTTCGTGGATCGTCTCAAGCAGACCGATGTGTGGGACAATCTGTTGTTGGTGCTGGTGGCCGATCACGGATTCCTCTATCCGGAAACGTTGAAAATGTATGAACCCCGTCGGCAACACATTCCCATGATTTGGGCCGGTGGGGCAGTCAAAGAGGCAATGCGTGTCGATCGGCTGTCCTGTCAGACCGATTTGGCGGCGACCCTCTTGGCTCAGTTGGGGCTCTCCCATCGGGAGTTCCGTTTCAGCAAAGATCTGTTTGATCCCACCACTCCGGGGTATGCCTTCTACACCTTCTCCAACGGGTTCGGTTTCATCGACCCGACCGGCGTCTCGGCGTTTGACAATGCGGCCTCCCTGCCTTTGCTGGCTGATCCGGAGGAAGGTCATGCACTTCGTTTAGAAAAGGGCAAGGCTTTGTTGCAGACCCTGTACGACGATCTGGGCAGCCGTTGACGATGCGCTGGGGAGCTCTGTCGGCCTGACCCGAATAGTCTGTCGAACGCGCTGGGCTCCCTATCCGCTGCGCCGGGCAGACTATTCAGGTCAGCTCGTTTGCTCTGCCCAGCCCGCTCGTCCGTACTGCCCGGCTCGCTGGACAGAGCAGCTCGGTTCGTTGAGTAGAGCTGTCCGACCTCGTTCGATAGTACTCCCCGGATGGCTCGTCCGTACTGCCCGGAGCGTTCGATAGACGTGGATTTTCTCCTATAAAGGAAAGTCTTGTCGGAATAATCACTACATTTGTCCTGCAGATAAAAGCAGCAGGAGGTAACGCAATGAAATATCCCATCGGCATCCAGAGTTTTGACCGTATCCGCAAAGAAGGGTACGTTTATGTAGATAAAACGGATTTGATCTACAAGTTGGTCACGTCAGGAAGTATCTACTTTCTGAGTCGTCCCAGACGGTT
>JBJECC010000124.1:0-11067 GCA_051870655.1 Parabacteroides sp.
CGAAAATCAACGGGTTCTGCTTTTGGGTGACATCATACATCAGGACCTTGTCGGCATCCACCTGCACGTCAAAATCAAAATCACGGAAATGCTTGTGGTTGAACTGCAAGTCCACCGTCCCCTGGTTCCCGAATTTATCGCTCAACTTCACCTGATGCAACTGTACGGAGGTGGAGTCCATGTGAATCGAATCCGAGAAGGTATAATAGGTATTGGTGAACTCAATGCCCAGTCCGGCATCTTTCACATACGCATCTCCCGCCACATTCAGGTCCTTGAAAGGACCATACAGATGCACCTGGCCGGAGCCGCTTCCACGCAGGTTCTGCGCCACCTTTTGCACAAAGGGATTGATGAACGCCACATTCACCTCTTTGGCATCGAAATGGAGGGATAGACCCGCATTGGGACCCACCGGATAGATATAACCATTGACGTCGGACCATGTCGAATCATTCTGGTAAATGCTTCCCAGCATCAGGATGCCCTGCTGTTCATCATCCCATTCGCTGAACAGATTCAGGCGTCCCAGATTGACCTGGTTGAAGGAGAAGTCCTGTACTTCCAGATCGGTGTTCATGATCCGGCTGCCATACAAATCGTTTATGTTGAACTTACCGGTAGCCTTGCCGGCAAATTGCAGCACAGGATTCCCCAAAATATCAAATATATAGGCCAATTCGATCTGATTCAAATCCAGATAGAGGGTATCTGTCGGATCGTGCGAGACATGGCCACGAATATAGGCGAACTGGTTGCCATGCCTGATACGGAAATCTTCAATATCCACTACCCCTTGGTGTACCCGAATCTTGGCCGGTGCCAACTGCCAGATGGAATCATTGAACACCAACGCACTCTCATGCAGATCTACGTCGGTATGCAGATACTTCTTGCCCTGGTCATCTTGTCCTTCCGAAAAACAGGTTGTAGAGGCGAGATCGGCCTTGAACAACCGCTCCTTGTTATTCGCCCAGCTCACCCGTGTCTGAAGCCTGTTGTCTTTGGCTTCCGCCTTCAGATTGATGTAATTGCGGCGACCCAGCAGATTGTAGTTGATGGTACGGAGTTCCAGATTGACCTTTTCGTCGGGATTGTTGAAGGCCAGATACCCGGACTCGAACAGCGAGTTCCCCACCTTGAATTTGGGCATCCACACCTCGAAACGGAATTTATCGAGCCGATTGTCATACTGGCCGGAGATCCGGCCCGGTGTCACCAACGTAAATGGCAGCTTGAAAGCCTTTGACAAGGCCTCCGTGTTCCCGATGGTCAGCAAGAGATTGAAATTGTTCTCCTCCACCCGCTGCTTGGGGACAAGCGGGATCAGCGCCGGCACATAGTATTGCAGGGAATGGATCAGACTGGGCACAATGGTCTTGAATGAATAGGCCCCCTCTATGCTGCCGTTCAGAATATCGGACTCGATGGTCAACCTGCGTTCCGCTGCATGGCCGGAAGCATTGATCTCCAACGTCTTCAAGAAATAATCGTCAACAGCCGTCTTAAACGAAAGATCGTCCAGACGGACATTCCCTTCTATATTATCAATGGTATTTCCGGTGAAGTCGGCATCCAGCTTGAACGAGATCTCCGGCTCTTCATATTTCTGCGTCAGATTCAGTTGGTCCAGGCGGCAATGATCCATCTGTGCCGAGAAGTTGAAGACCGAATGCGCCCCCCGATTCTCAAAAAGCCCCTCCATGAACAGCCCTACGTTCGGATCGTCAATGGAAATCTTGCCGGCAAAGGCATTGCTTTTGAAGTCACCGTCCAGCAGAATATTCTCATATTTATATCCCTTGAAATCGAACTCCTGTATGTGCGTATTCATGCTTCCGCTGAACAGGCCCGCCTGATTGCGTTGGGCATCCAGATCCACATGCAGCCGTATATGGCCATACGGATTGCCCGGCCGGAACAATTCATGCAGTTGAATCGTGCCAGTCGTCAACTCCCCTTTCAGAAAAGAAACCGTCTCTCCACCCTGCAACGTCTTGCCGAAAATCACGTCTGTCTGCAACGAGCCGATGGCAGAGGCCAACTTACCGGAGGCAATCAAATGATTGAAATAGCCAGAAATGGAACCTGTAAAGTTGATCGTTCCCAAATGTAACAAAGGATCCGGCAGTTTGACCGGTTTCTCCCCAAAGTTGGAGAGCAGATCAGCCAGTCCGTCGATGGTCACATACATCTTATTCACCTTGCCGGACAAATAGGCCTCCTGGGGTTCCCGGATATTCTTCAATCCCATCTCTCCGACGAAAAGCATCTTGTCACTGTATTTCAAGGTCAAACGATTCAGATGTATATCCTCGATCGTTCCTGAAGCCTCTGCCGAGAGATCCAGCGTATCCGTAAAATTCTTCAGGGCCGGCACAAAGGGAGCTATGTCTTTCAAACAAAGTCGTGAGGGAGAGATGGACAATTGCAACTGGGCCTGACTCCACAGGGCGGGCAAGGAATCCCATGCGGCCGGTGTCATGTTGGCCTGCGGAATCCGTAGGGTGGTAGAAGGCAAGCGGGCCTCCAGATTCTTCACCCAGGCACTGTCCCGATTGCCGACAGCCTGCAACGCCAACTGTTCCAATACAAATCCAGAACGCTCTTTACAACTCAGTTTCTTGATGGTGGCATTCAGACTGTCCTTGTTGAACGCACGCAGGGAAATGGAGGCACTTAAATCCTGCACACCCACATGCTTGGGATTGAATTTTCCGGGTGTCTGCGGTTCACTCTCAATATCGAAGCTGAAATTCCCTTTTCGTAGCAGGATACTGTTGATCTGCAGATCCACGTTCGTTTTCCGTCTGGTCGTGTCTTTGCTGGCGAAGGCGTCAATCAGAAACTGTAGGTTGAGAGGTTCCGTAGGCGATTTCTTGCGCAACTGGATCCGGAAACTGAACAGGCGGGCCGTCGAGAAGACCAGTTTGCCTTTCAACAGCGGAAAGAACTCAAAACCTGCTGACACGCGGTTTGCCTCGAACATCACCTGACCCTCTTCGTCCTCCAGGTAAAGTTCCTTCAGGAGAATGTGATTGAGCCATTCGATGTCGATATTGCCAACTCGGACGGGAACCCCCAAATAATCAGACAATCCACTGGTTACCCATTCAGACGCCTTGTGCTGCACATACGGCACCTGAAGCATAAGGGCCGGTGTCGCGTAGCAGATCCAGAAAATGGCAAATAAGAGGATGAATATGTATTTTAGTCCTTTGATATCTTTTCTACATTATTTGTCGGCAAAAATAAAACATTATCGCAAGAGATTTCGTTATTTTGCATAAAAAAAGAACGAATATAGCAAAATATGAGTGTAACAATCTTGGGGATCGAATCCTCGTGTGACGATACATCCGCCTCTGTCATTCGGGACGGTGTGATGCTTTCAAATGTGATTGCCAGTCAAGCCGTGCATGAAGCGTATGGTGGTGTAGTACCGGAATTGGCTTCACGTGCCCATCAGCAGAATATTGTTCCGGTCGTTTCCGAAGCCATCAAGCGGGCGGGTATCGACAAGTCCGAACTGAGTGCAATCGCCTTTACACGAGGTCCCGGTCTGCTGGGTTCGCTGTTGGTCGGCACCTCGTTTGCCAAAGGACTGGCCGCTTCGTTGGACATCCCGATGATAGAAGTCAATCATCTCCAGGCACATGTCCTGGCCCATTTCATCAAAGAATCACCCGACGATTGCCATCAGCCCTCCTTTCCGTTCCTTTGCCTGTTGGTGTCGGGCGGCAACTCCCAGATCATCCGTGTGAATGCCTACAACGACATGGAGGTGATCGGCCAGACCATCGACGATGCCGCCGGAGAAGCCTTTGATAAATGTGCAAAAGTCATGGGCTTGGGTTATCCGGGCGGGCCGGTTGTCAATCGCTTGGCGAACGAAGGGAATCCGAAAGCATTCACCTTCAGCAAACCGCATATTCCTAATTACGACTATAGTTTCAGTGGCTTGAAAACCTCTTTCCTCTATACGTTGCGAGACAAGTTGAAAGAGGATCCGGACTTCATCGAGAAGCATAAGGCGGATCTCTGTGCCTCCCTGCAGGCGACGGTGGTCGATATTCTGATGAACAAACTGCGGAAGGCGGCCAAGGATCTGAAGATTTCCGAAGTGGCTGTGGCCGGTGGTGTTTCGGCCAACTCCGGGTTGCGCGATGCGTTTGTGGAACATGGCAAACGGTTTGGCTGGAAAGTGCATATTCCGAAATTCTCTTTCACGACCGACAATGCGGCCATGGTGGCTATCACCGGTTATTATAAATATCAGGACAAGGTGTTCTGTCCCATGGAGGCGGCTCCTTTTGCCCGTATGGTATCACAATTAGGATAACTTCATGAAAATAGACATGAAAATAGAAGAGAGCATAGGAACGCTTTTGCGTGCCAGACAGATGCGCATGGGTACAGCGGAAAGCTGCACGGGAGGACGGATTGCCAGCCGGATCACCTCCATTCCGGGCAGTTCGGACTATTTTGCAGGAGGGATTGTCTCCTATTGCAATCAGGTCAAACAGCAGGTGTTGGGGGTTGACCGGCAGGATTTGGAACACTTTGGAGCCGTGAGCGAACCGGTTGTTCGCCAGATGGCTGAAGGTGCCATGCGTGTGCTCCTGTGTGATTGTGCGGTCGCCACGTCTGGCATTGCCGGTCCGGGTGGTGGTACGCCGGAGAAGCCTGTCGGAACAGTCTGGATTGCTGCCGCAGTCCGGCACCACACGGTTACACGTTGCCTCCATCTTTCCGGTGATCGGAAAAGTATCATCGAACAATCCGCTGATACAGTGTTATCTTTGTTATATCAATTGTTGAATGATGAAAAAATCAGTTGAAATAATTTGTTATTTACAAAAGAAGCACTACCTTTGCAACCGCAATGAAGGGCGTATTCGTCGTGAGAATAAAACGGGGTGTAGCGCAGTCCGGTTAGCGCACTTGCTTTGGGAGCAGGGGGTCGATGGTTCGAATCCGTTCACCCCGACATTGCGTAACGCTATTAGATTGATTTTTCAGTTTAATAGCGTTTTTCTTTTATGACACTTTTATACCATTTGCACAACAGCTACAATTTAAAGGCATATTTCTTTTAAATATCTGTTAGAAGATTTCATTATCCCAAAAAAACTCCAACATACAGAGCGAGCCGTACATTGGAGCTTTATTAGAAGGAATATTGTATCTGTTTATCTGACAAAAGAGGCACTTTGCAGATACTTGGCGCTCTCTTCCACACCTAAGAACTGGGGACGGCCCTTGCGGTCACCTTCCAACTCTACGTAATAGCCCAGGATGTTGTTCTCATAGGCCTTCTTGAAAATGTTCGGGAAGTTCATCATACCGGAGGCACCGATGATCCAGCGGTCTTTGATGTGGAGCAGTTTGAAACGGTCGGGATAGTTTTCCAGCCATTCGATGGGATCCTGTTGACCCATCACAGCCCAATAGACATCCAGCTCGAACAGCACCTTGTCCGGATCCGTATTCTTCAGAAACAGCTCCTCAATGTAGGTGCCTTGCGGTTCCCACGGTTTGGCATTCGGATCGGGTTTCTCGCCCGCTTTCAGCACCCGTTTGAATTCATTGCTATGGTTGTGATACCCCCAGCGGATACCTGCCTGTTGGGCAATCTCACCCGCCCGGTTGAAAATGTCGCATACCCGTTTGGCATCATCTTCATTTTCAATTTTCGGCAGACTGGGCTGCACCATACAGGTCACTCCCAACGTAGCATGGATATCGACGGCTTTTTTCCAGAACTCGTCGAATTTGCCGGCATTCTCAGGCGTATATTCGGAAATTCTCGGTGTCAGATGGGAACTGGTAATCTTCAGTCCCGCAGCATCTGCCAGCTCCTTATACTGTTTGGCAGAGACGAAGATTGAATTCTCTTTCGAATAGGTACCGAACTCACCGGTGTCCTCTTTGTAGCCGAAAATCTCCAACTCGGTGTATCCCATCTTTGCCAGTCGCTCCAGACCTCCGGGCAGATCCTGCAACAGGTCGCTACCCAAAGAATAGGTCTGCAGGCCCATTTGCTTTTTACCCTGTGGGGCGGCCGCTGTTTCTGATTCGGCAGCCTTGTTCGTGCCGCTTGTACAAGCCTGTTGGCTGACGGCACCCACCAGTGTCAGCAGCGAGGCATTTTTGAGAAATGTTCTACGGTTGATCATGATATATTCTCCTTGATTAAAATTCTAACAGGGGCTAAAGGTAGTTTTATTTTTTGGATAGCGTAAATATTATTGTATATTTGCTCAGTTAAAAAATAACTATTGATCTCATGAAAGAGTCTGTACGTGTTGTGCGTTTTATGATAGTGGGGACCTTGAATGCACTGATTGCCGCGATCGTGATCTGGTTTTTTATGGACATCTGCCAGTGTAATTACAGGGTTTCCAATGTGGCGGGATATATCGCCTCCCTCATCAATAATTTCGTGTGGAGCAAATATTGGGTGTTTGCGGCACCGGGCAACCGCTTCATGCGCGAGATCCCTCTTTTCCTGTTGGCTTTCGGCTGTGCCTACACGATGCAGTTCCTCTCTTTGCTGCTGATGGTCGAAGTCCTGGGCCTCAATGCCTACCTGGCCCAGTTCTTGGGGCTTTTTGTCTATGGAGCGGTCAATTTCTTCATGAACAAGCTGGTGACATTCCGAAAAAAAACCGGAGAAGTACAGGTGTAGTGTGCTCCTCCGATTGCTTTTCTTGCAGGGTCTCTCTCTTACAGGAACGGTTTGATCGGATGCCCCTCTTTGTCTTCGGGATAGAGGGCTCCCTCTTCTTCCAGTTGCCGGATCATGGCGGTGACCATCCTGGTCAGTTGTTCCGTTTCGGTGGTCGCGAGATTGTGGATCTCTCCCGGATCCTTTTTCAGGTTGTACAGCTCGTAGGCCGGATGCGTGGGCAGGGGCGGATTGTAGTAGTAGATCAGTTTCCAGTCCCCCTCCCGATAGGCGGTGAAGTAGCTTCCCCGGTGTTCATGCGGAAAGTGCATGAGGAACCTTTCCGGCCGGCTCTCATTCCGTTGTCCCAACAGCTGGGGTGTCAGATCCACTCCATCCACTACATAGTCTTTGGGGGCGGTAATGCCGGCCACTGACAGCAGGGTCGGGTAGAGGTCCATGACGGTCCCCAATTGGGACTGGATGGCTCCTTGCGGGATAGGCCACTGCTGCTGGATCGGTCGCCGTCCATCCGGTTTGGCCCAGGCAGCTATGAAGGGGACACGCATGCCACCCTCATATTCGCTTCCCTTCTTTCCGCGCAACGGGGCAGACGACGTGTAGCCTTTTTCATCTCCCAGCGGTGCGTCCGATCCGTTGTCACCCAAAAAGAGGATCAACGTATTCTCTGCAATGCCCAGCCTCTCCAAGTGGTCCAGCAGGTCGCCCAGCGATTTGTCCATACCTTCAATCAGCGTGGCAAAGGCTTGTGCCGCCTGGGACTTGCCGCCATTCCGGTAATGGTCGATGAAACGCATGTCCGTTTCAAAAGGGGAGTGCACGGCATAGTGAGCCATGTAGAGGAAGAAGGGTTTCTTCTCGGCTACTGCCTTGTCAATCTGCTCGTTCGCCTCCAAGGTCAGCGCATCGCTGAGGAAGGTGGCGGTACGGTGATACTTTTCTAGTCCCGGCACGGCACGCGGTTTGTAGCCGCGGATATGGCCGTAGCCGTTCTCTCCCAGGTAACTGCCCGGCTCGCCGATGTGCGAACCGGCAATGTTGACGTCGAAGCCGATGCGGCACGGATCCTCGCTGTCACTGCCGATATGTCCGAAATGGGCCTTTCCCACGTGGATGGTCCGATAGCCGGCCTGTTGGAACATTTTGGGCAGGACCGGTTTCCCGGCGGGAATGCCGTCCCAGTTCCAGTCGTGCGGACCGTAGGTCGAGCGGTTGTTGCTTTCCGAATTGATCCAGTTCGTCGTCCGGTGGCGGGTGGCATTCTGTCCCGTCAGGATCGAGGCACGGGAGGGAGAGCTGACACTCTGTGCATAAAAGGTGGAGAAGCGGATACCCTGCCGGGCCAGCCGCTCCATATTGGGCGTATGATACCAGTCGTTCAACGGATAACGCACGGGCATTCCCTCCGCATCGCACAGAAAGGGTAGGGAGGTGTCCATCAGCCCCATGTCATCCACCAGGAAGACGATGATATTGGGGCGCTCCTGTGCCTGGAGGGTCTGTCCGGCCATCCAGAGCAGGGAGGCATAGAGAAATGGTTTCATAGGCGATAGCTGTTTAAAGGTTACATCCGGCTCACCAAGGTGGTGAACAGATCCGTCATGGTGTGTGTGGCGCGGTTGGCCGCTGCGATCACATCCGCCCCGTCGTTCACAAAGTCATCCGCAAAGTGATACCCTTCGTTGGAAATGACGGACATGCCGAACACGCGCATCCCGCAATGGCGGGCGACGATCACTTCCGGAACGGTACTCATGCCGATGGCATCTCCACCCACCTTTCCGTAGAAGGCATATTCGGCCGGAGTCTCGAACGAGGGGCCCGTCAGTCCCACATAGACACCCTTCTTCAGCGGGATCTCCTTTTCGGCTGCAATGGTCTCCATCAGACGGATCAGTTCCCGGTCATAGGCACGGGTCATGTCGGGGAAACGGGTACCGAACTGCTCTTTGTTCGGACCGATCAACGGATTGGGCATCATGTTGATATGGTCACGGATGATCATCAGATCGCCCACCTTGAAGGAGGTATTGATCCCTCCGGCGGCATTGGAGACCAGCAGGTTCTTGATGCCTAACAGGTGCATGATGCGCACCGGGAAGGTGACCTGTTCCATGGTGTAGCCCTCGTAGTAATGGAAACGGCCCTGCATGGCCAAGACCGGTTTGCCGCCCAACGTGCCGGCAATCAGGTTCCCCTTATGGCCCGCCACGGTGGATTTGACAAAGTTGGGAATCTCCTTATAGGGAATGATGCCGGGCGATTCAATCTGCTCAGCCAAGGCACCCAAGCCACTGCCCAGGATAATCGCCGTTTCCGGCCGGGTATTGAGACAGGCCCCCAGATAGGAGGCGGTCTCTACATACGGATCTTTTTTATTCTCTTTCATCCTCATTTGCGTTTTATTCATATATGGTTTTTTACTTGACGGCAGGCCGGTTCACCAGCTCATACGCCCGCCGGGCTGCCTGTTCCAGAATCTCCTCTTCACCGGGCACATGGCGATGCTCCATCAGGACACGTCCGTCACAGATCAGCGTATCGACACAACTGCCGTTTGCGGCATAGACCAGGTTGGAAATCAGGTCGAAGTTGGGGGTGAACGCCGGCTGTTGCAGGTCAATGAGGCAGAGATCCGCCTGATAGCCCGGTTCGATCCGTCCGGTGTGCAGCTCCAGGATGTCCGCACCGTCGCATGTGGCGGATTGGAAAATGTCGTGCGCTTTCACGGCTTCGGGGTTCTTCCAATAGGCTTTCCCCAACAGGGAGGCCAGCTTCATGGCTTCGATCATGTCCAGATTGTTGGAGGAGGAGCAGCCGTCCGTACCCAGCCCGACCTTGACACCCGCCTGGCGCATCTCGTCATAGCGGAAACAGATCCCGGAGGCCAGCTTCATGTTCGACGCGGGGTTGTGGACCACTTTCACGCCGTGATCGGCCAGCATCTGCACCTCTTCGGAGTCGATGTAGATGCCGTGGGCCAACACCAGTCGGGGAGACAAGATGCCCAACCGGTGCAGATAGCGCACGGGGGTCAGACCGAACTGTTTCACGCTGTTTTCCACCTCGCCCTCTGTCTCGGCCAGATGCAGATGGATCAGGGCATTGTCATGTTCTTGGGAAAAGCGGTCGATCCATTGCAGGAATTCCCCCGACACCGTGTAGATGGCATGTGGTCCCAACGCATACCGGATGCGGTCACTGTACCGGTCCATAGAGGATACCAGCCTGCGGTTCAGCTCCTTGCACCGTTCCGCCAGCTCGGGGCAGAAGTGATCGAAACAGACACCGGACAACACACCGCGTATGCCCATCTCTTCGACCGCCTCGGCTGTGGCCTCAAAATCGTGATACATATCGAAGAAACAGGTGGTGCCGCTCTTGATCATCTCCAAACAGGCCAATTTGGCCCCCCAGTAGATGTCTTCGTGAGTCAGTTTCGCCTCATTGGGCCAGATCTTCTGCTGCAGCCAGGGCATCAGAGCCATGTCGTCGCCGAACCCCCTGAAGAGGGTCATGGCGGCATGGGTATGCCCGTTGATCAGCCCGGGAATCAACGCCTTGTGCGCTCCCTGAATAATCCGGTCGGCAGGCAGGTCCAGGGAAGGACCCACCTGAGAGATTTTTCCCCCTTCGATGTAGAGATCGGTCGGGGCCCCCTGCCACAACGCTCCTTTGATTAACAGACTCATACCGATCAATGATAAAGACGATAAAACTCGGCTACCGATTCAATGCCTTTGAAGAAGAAGTCCAGCCGCTGGCTCTCGTTCGGCGAATGGATGGCATTCTGCTCCAGCCCGAATCCCATCAGCACGGTCTTGACACCCAATACCTGTTCGAAAGTAGAGATGATGGGGATGCTGCCACCCCGGCGTACAGCCAACGGCTTCTGTCCGAAGGCAATGCCGACCGCTGTCTCGGCAGCCTGATAAGCCGGCAGGTCGATGGGGCAGACATAGCCCTGTCCGCCATGGGCCGGCGTGATTTTGACCCGTACACTGGCCGGTGCCAGCTGCTGCATGTAGTCGGCAAACTGTTGCGTGATCTTCGTGCGGTCCTGATGCGGAACCAAGCGGCAGGAGACCTTGGCATAGGCTTTGGAGGGGAGCACCGTCTTGCTGCCTTCGCCCGTATAGCCACCCCAGATCCCGCAAATGTCGAAGGAGGGGCGGCAGCTGTTGCGCTCCAATGTGGAATAGCCCTTCTCTCCGGCCAGTTCCTGCACACCGATCGCCTCTTTGTATTTCTCTTCGTTGAAAGGAATCTGCGCGATCATGGCCCGTTCGGCAGCGGAGACCTCTTCCACATCCTCATAGAAACCGGGAATGGTGATCCGTCCGTCTGCATCGGTCACCCGGGCCAGCATCTGGCAG
>JBJECC010000125.1:0-10994 GCA_051870655.1 Parabacteroides sp.
CTTGGGGTTACTGGCCCAGAATATTATCAATGTGACGGACACGGCCTTCCTCGGACACGTGGGCGAGGTGGAGTTGGGGGCTTCAGCCATGGGAGGTCTCTATTATATCTGTGTCTTCACCATTGCCTTCGGCTTCAGCATGGGGTCGCAGATCCTGATTGCCCGTCGGAATGGGGAGCGGAACTATGCGGCCATCGGTCCTGTGATGGTGCAGGGGGTGGTCTTCCTCTTGTTGCTGGCAGCCTTCCTGTTTGCCTTTTCGCGTCTGTTCGTGCGGGATGTGATGCGGCTGCTGATCTCCTCCGACACGATTCTGGAGACAACGACCCGTTTCTTGGAATGGCGTGTCTATGGTTTCTTTTTTATCTTTGTCGGGGTCATGTTCCGGGCTCTCTTCATTGGCATCACACGTACGAAAGTACTGACCTTGAATTCGCTTGTGATGGCCTGTTCCAATGTGCTGTTGGATTATGGGTTGATTTTCGGTCACTGGGGCCTGCCTCGGATGGGCGTGGAGGGGGCTGCCATAGCCTCCGTGATCTCGGAGGGTATATCCGTGCTGTTTTATGTCGTTTATACCTACCTGACGGTGGACCGGCAGAAGTATGCCCTTACCCGTTTCAGACGCTTGGATGTCAGCCTGCTTCGGCATATCTTGGGGATCTCCATTTTTACCATGCTGCAATACCTGATCTCCATGTTCACCTTCTTCATGCTGTTCGTCGTGGTGGAACACCTGGGGCAACGTTCGTTGGCTGTCGCCAACATCATCCGCAGTCTCTATGTGGTGATGCTGATACCGGTCAATACGCTTTCCATGACTACGAATACCTTGGTGAGCAATGTGATCGGGGAGGGGCATCGGGAGTCTGTCTTGCCGCTGATCCGGCGGATTACCCTGGGTTCTATGGGCATTATGGCCGTGTGTGTCCTGTTGCTGGTCGTCGCTCCCCGTCTTTGGATCTCCTTTTATACCAATGAGCCGGAGCTGGTGGAGGCATCTGTCCCGGTGCTGTATGTCTTGGCGGTGGCATTGATGGCCTCTGCGGCTTCCAACATTGTGTTCAGCGGCGTGTCCGGAACGGGCAATACAAAAGTGGCCATGTACATCGAGTTGGGCACCTTGCTGTTTTACAGTCTGGCCATCTATCAGATCGGTATCCGTTGGCAGATGCCGGTTGCCATGTGTTTCTGGCCCGAAGTGCTCTATTATGTGGGCCTGCTTTCTGCCAGCAGCCTCTATCTCCGACGGGGTAACTGGCAGGAAAAGCAGATCTGAGGCCACGTCAGACGTAAAGCGCCACTTCGCGACGGTCTGTCTGTACCGTCTCGAATTCAGAGGTGACCGCACTGCTGCCCATCGGCACCTCTTCGTTGCGGTATTTCATCTGAGAATAGACAATCCGTCGGGCTGAGGTATGGAACTCGCGGGCTCCGGTCTCGGCTTCGATCCGGGCAATGTTGCTGGCCCGTACGCCGCAGCCGGGCATGATGATGATGCGGTCAGCAGCCCGCTGCACCAATTGGGCAATGAATGGAATGCCCTGTACGGCATCCGCTTTCTGGCCGGAGGTCAGGATACGGTCACATCCCAAATCGATCAGCTCTTCCAGGGCTTTGAAGGGGTCGCGACATACGTCGAAGGCCCGGTGGCAGGTGACCGACAACGGACCGGCTGCCTCTTTCAGCCTGCGCATCAACGGGACATCAATCTCCCCCTCCGGAGTCAGGCAACCGAACACCACACCATGCACCTGCAACTGTTTGCAAAGTTCAATGTCGGCCAGCATGGATTGCACTTCCGCTTCCGTATAGAGGAAGTCGCCCCCACGGGGACGGATGATCACGTTAATGTCGATATGAGAGGTGAGGGCTTGTGCCGTGCGGATCTCTCCGTAACTGGGGGTCGTCCCGCCTTCCGGGATACCGGCACACAGTTCGACACGGCTTGCGCCTCCGGCTTCTGCCTCCACACAACTTTGTGCCGAATTCGCACAGATTTCAATGATTCGTTTCATGCGTTCTTCTGTTTTTTTATTTTTGATAAGCGTGATTTTCCGGGGAATGACAAGTCGGGTGTTTCCCGAACTTGAGGAATAGGCCGGCCAGAATCGTACCTGAAATGGAATGGTAGGCACAGGAGAGTGCACAGGGGATAACGCTCAAAGCGGCCATCGGATTGGCGGCTATGGCAGCCGGTGTCGCAAAGAAGTTGTTGGCCAATACCGTCGCCATACCGGCATTCTGCATCCCCACCTCGATGCTGATGGTGCGTCGCTTGGCTTGGCTGAAATGGCAGAGCCGCCCCACCTGATACCCTAAGAGATATCCAAGACTGTTGTGACAGAATACGACTGACAACGTCAGCAGGATCAAGGAGATGCCGTTGGCCATCAACTGCGGATGCACTTGATAGATCACACCGCCTACGATGAAGGCCAGACAGATGACGCTGATTCCGGGCATGATGCTCTGCAACTGACGGAAATTCTCCCGTTTCCCGAAGAGGTAATTGAAACCGCATCCGGCAGCGACAGGCAGGAGTGTCACGACCAGAATATTCTGGAACATGCCCAGTGTATCGACATGGATGTCTGTACCGGCCAGCCAATAGACCATCAGGGGTGTGACCAACGGGGCCAATAGGGTAGAGGCGGTAGTCATGCCTACGGAAAAGGCTACGTCCCCTTTACAGAGAAAACTCATGATATTGCTGGAAACACCCCCCGGACAGCATCCGACCAGGATGATTCCCGCTGAGAGGAACGGATCGAGGTGGAAGAGACGGGTCAGACTCCAGGCGATGAGTGGCATGATGGTGAATTGGGCGACGGAACCGATGAAGATGTCCAACGGACGGCGGAACAGAATCTGGAAATCCTGTGTGGTGAGCGTACAGCCCATGGTGAGCATGATGATCCCCAAAATGATGCTGGGGCGATTTCCCTGTTGCACCCAGGCAAACAGCTCCGGACAACACAGGGAGGCGATTGCTGTCAGAATAATGAAGAATGAAGTATAATGGGCCAACCAGCGGCTGGCCGCTTGTAATATAGGTAACATAATTTGTCTTTTTGCAAAGGTACAACAAATAACCGAGAATTGAATGAAATGTTCTGGAACAACAAGAATCAAGTTCCGTGCCTCCACCGTTTCCGGCAATGAGGGCACGTGGGCCGGTTACTCCGGTTACCCCGGTTACCCCTTGTAATGGTGTATTCTCTGCATCTGGAGAGAGGTTGCAAAAACGAAACGGAATGGGATGGGTAGTGCTAAGGATCGTTGGGCTCAACGACCATAAACGGTTGCAGTTGGTAGGGTTTTGCTCCATATTTCCGGTCGTGCCAACTGTAAAAGAACCGGTCGAGGGCAACCGCCTGATATCCGTCCATCCGGTGATCCATCGTGTCGAACGGATCGGCCAGAATCAGGACATCGTCTCCATAGAAGTCCGGTGTACCGCAGTTGTCCAAGCCGATCAGATCTACCCAATGTCCGTCCCAGTCACTCCATTCGGCTATGACAGGACTATTATGTGCCAGTTGTGTCTGTAACCAACGGGCAAAGGCTTCGGGGGATTCGAAGGTCGGATAGAGATTACCCCGGTCTGTCTCAGGGAACAGATCACTGGCTTTAACCAGATCCTCTTCTGTGTATTGGGAGCGGTAACTGCTGGCCACGATGCGGAAGTCACCCCGTTGCTCGAAATAGTGGTGAATGGCCTCCAGCTTGGTACCGAAGTCTGCAATCACTTGTGCTGATCCGGGTTGGGAGTCGGGGAAACGGCTGTCGGTCATACTACGCATTTGGCGGGCCAACGAGGCTACTGTCTCCTCTTGAATACCGAAGTGACGCAACACCAACAGGACAGCCACATCGCCACAAGACCAGTCTGTTGTTTGCAGCATGGTGTGGAAACGGGGCAGGATGGTCAGCCGTTCAGTGGATCGGGCATGGAAAAAGTCCGGATGCCGGAAGTAGTCTTCTCCGGTTGCCTGTGGCTGGGACAAGTATAAATCAGCCCCTCCGTCCGGATCCAGATCGACTGCTGCCAACAAGGGCGATTCATCTGTCTCTGGACCGGATGGTGCGTCTTGTCGACAACCCCAGCTAAGTCCTACCAGACAGAGAAGAAGTCCGACATAGGACTTCATGGGATGTATCCGAAGCCTTGTCATGAGTCAAGCCAGTTTATATTTTTCTTGGAAGGCACGTTTCTGTTCTTCCGGCAGGGAGCTATAGAAGGCTTTCCAACCGGGACAGAATTTGATGTGCCAACGCCAAAAACGACCCAACAGTGATTGGGGATTCTTATCGTAACGTGCTCTCAAGCGGCAGTTCTCACATGGTTTCATTGCTGTTTCTGATTTTATGCCTGAATTGGCTGCAAAGTTAATGGCATTTTTGGATTATCCTTATTTCTGTGCCCGTTTATGATACCGATAGGCTCCTCCTGTGATTGTCTCTAAAGAGAGGGAACGGAAGGTGAGATCATACACCTCCATGTGCTGGCTGCCACAACGGATCTGCTCTCCGTTATCCTCATAGACAAAGGCGATGTCTCCTTTCCCATCGGGCACCATGGTCGAATAGGCGGAATTGGCGGCTGTCACCTCATACCGTGTCCACCCGGTCAGGAAACAGTCTGGCGTGGCATAGTCAGCCGCTGTGGCCAAAACTTTCCAATAGACAGAGACATGACTCCGACGCTCCACATTGCGGGAACTCCCTTTGGTATTGCCGAAAGGAATGGATTGCAGTGCGATATGCACCGGTTTGCCATCACGGCCCTTTGCCGGAAGGATCAGGATCTCACCGTTCGTCGCATTGTCTTGTCCGGCAGTGCCTCCTTCCAAGGAGGTAGAAGCCACAGGATCTGCCCATTGGCCCTCTGCCTCAGGGGTGGATGTATAACTGAAGATATTGAAGTAACGGCCCCCCAACATACGACAGCTCAACAGGACTCGTCCGTCGGGTAGTTCCTCCACTTTTGCCTCATCGCCCTTAGGGGCCGGACGTGCCTCTGCACCTCCTAACGGCAACCAGCTCTGGCCGAAATCATCCGAGAAGACCACCAGACTTCCTTGATTCGTGGTCAGGACCGCATACAGACGATAATAGTCTTTTACCTTGATCAATGCACTTTGGCAGATACGGCCGCTGGCAAAAAAGAGCCGTTCGACTGCCACTTTGCCTCTTCCCTCATCGTAGGTCTCCGCCGAAGCGGTATTGAACAGGTTGTAGATCGACTCGGAGATCTCTTCCCCTTGCCAACTCTTTCCTCCGTCCGTACTGTAGTAACGCCCAACCCGTTGTGCCTGGTTCAGATCCTGAGCATAACGATACGAACCGTCTGCCTGCCGGGTACGAGTCACTTTCACATCTGAACGGCCATAGCTCACCTCTCCCGAAGCACAGATCAGCAACAACTTTCCGGATTCCCGATCGCTTACCACGGCTGCATCTCCATGCCCCTTGTCGAAGCCGGAATCTCCTTTCCCCTCAACTGCTACCGTGGCAGGTGTCCAGCTACGTCCCCGGTTGGTACTCTTGCTGACCAGTACACTGAGGTTTCCTACGGAACCTATATCGCCCCAAGCGGTGGCATCGGTCACACCGGAACGGTCATCGCCAAAGAACCACAAGGTGTTGCCATGGGAGGCAATGGCGGGAATACGATAATAGACATGATTGTCCGGTCGGCTCTGAAAGAGTACCGTCTGTGCTTGTGTTGTCACGGTTGCGCCCCAGGCAAATGCCAAGGCGACGACTAAGGAAGAAAGATGGCTGTGCATAGATGACTGGTTTATTTGATTTACCTCATTGGGCAAATATAATGATTAATCCCGATATTTCGCATATTCCCTGTTTTTTGTTGCATTTTCCGGTCGGGTTTACTGAAAAACAATATCTTTGCAGCCACATGATGTGTCATGGAATAATTCGAAACAGATCTAAAATAGTATGAAGCTTTTTTTACGTTTATGGGTAGGGGCAGCTCTCTTGTGGATGGGTTGCCTGGCGATGCCTGTACAGGCACAGATCGCCAAAGTGGAAATGTCGGAAGGTTCTGCGGCTACGCAGGTGGAGGACATTGTCATTGTTTTCAAAATGCATTTCGATATCGGTTATACAGACTGGGCGGAAGCCGTGTTGCAGAAGTATGCCACTTCGATGGCCGACAACACGGTTCGCTCTATTGAGCAGACTTCCGATCTTCCGCAGAACGAGCAGTTTGTGTGGACACTGCCCGGCTGGCCGATGAAGTATATCCTTGAGCATGCGACGGAGGCGAATCGTCCCCAAATCGAGCAGGCGTTGAGAGACGGACGCTTGGCACCTCACGCCTTGCCTTTTACATTCGAAACCGAGGCCAGCGACCTGGAGATGCTGGTACGCAGTATGTCTTTTACCAGTGATTTGAACCGTCGCTTTGGCCGTCCGCTGGTACGTTCTGCCAAACTTACGGATGTGCCCAGCCATTCCTGGTTCCTGCCCACCTTGCTTTCCAATGCAGGGGTAAAGTTCCTGCATATCGGCTGCAATCCGGGATCCGTATCTCCCGATGTGCCTACATTGTTCTGGTGGGAAGGTCCCGATGGATCCCGTCTGCTGACCATGAACTGGGCGGAGTATTATGGATCGGGCGTGTTGCCTCCTGCTACCTGGCCTCACAAGACTTGGCTGGCTGTCATTCATACACATGAGAATACCGGTGCGCCGACCGCGGAAGAGGTAAAGGCGGTCCTGGAAGAGGCTCATACCAAGATGCCCCATGCCCGTGTACGTATCGGACAGTTGGAGGATTTCTATGATCTGTTGATGAAGGAGAATCCCCAATTGCCCGTGGTGCGGGGTGATATGCCTGATACATGGATTCACGGGTATCTGTCAATGCCGCGTGAAATGAAGATGGACAAGCAGAATCAGCGGATGATCTTCAACACCGAGGCACTCCACACGCAGTTGGACAGTTGGTTAGGTGCACGTACACCCATAGACCGCTATGTGGCCGATGCCGTGGAACAGTCGGTCCTGTTTGATGAACACACCTTCGGTATTGCCTTGACACATGGCCAGGGAGGCATGTGGGAGTTCGGTGACAAGTTCTATAAAGAGCGTGCTGCCGGTGCCTATGACTTCATGGAACAGTCGTGGTATGAAAAAGGTATGCATGCCCATGCCGCACGTTTGGCTATCCAGCCTGCCCTCCGCAGAGATTTGCAGGCATTGGCAAATGCGGTGGCTACGGATGAGAAGCGGGTGGTCGTCTATAATCCGCTCCCTTGGCAACGTTCGGGGGTTGTCTCGCTTTTCATGGAGGTGTACCAGAAACGTTACGAGGTCAAGGCTGTACGTGACAACCAGACAGGAGAGGTGTTGCCGGTCTATAATGACAAGAACCGGTTGGTGTTTGAGGCCAAGGATGTACCCTCTTTAGGCTATAAGAGCTATACCGTGCTGGTGGAGGGTGAGGCTCCTGTCGCTTCCGATCTCCGTGTGGATCGTGAGGCGGGAATCATCGAGAATGGTTTCTTCAAACTGACCCTCGATCCGAAGAGCGGAGCCTTGCTGTCGGCATGGGATAAACAGGGCCACAGAGAGGCGGTACAGCCTGGTGCATCGATAGGCTTTGGCGAATATGTGCAGGAGCGTTATGGCAATGAGGAATCGGCCCGTTACAATGCCGCTTATGTCAAAGAGGGGGCTCACTCGTGGGCTGATGATGAGATGATACGGCCGCAGGAAGGCGGTCAGTCCTATCGGCTGATCCGGGGTCAGGTGCAACGTATCGAGTATGATGTCACTCCGGTATCGGTATGTGCCACAGCCTTCTGCCAGACCGAAGAGCAGGAAGACTACCTGTTGATGTACACGCTTTATAGCAACCGGCCTTATGTGGAAATCACCTGGAACAACCGGAGCAAACGTGCCACGATGCAGGCCGAAGGCGGATGGTTGGCACTCCCCTTCCAGGTGGATCAGCCTGAGTTTCATTTGGGACGTACCGGTGGTGTGGTCAATCCGGCCACGGACTTTGTGAAGAACACGAACCATGACTATTATTTCCTCAATACGGGTATGGCGGTGACCGGTACCGATCAGCGTGGCTTCGGATTGAATACACCGGATGCACCCGGTGTCAGTCTGGAACGGATGGGACTGACACGCTTCTCGCGTGACTTTGTGCCGACAAAGCCGCATGTCTATGTCAACCTCTATAATACCCAGTGGGGAACCAATTTCACGGAGTTCATTGAGGGAAATCTCTCTGCCAAGGTCTATTTGTGGAGTATAGACGCCTACCGCAACGAATCCTCTCTGATCACACCGACTGAGGAGACACGTGTCCCCCTGTTGGGTGTCTTTGCGGAAGGAAAATCTACACATGCTTTGCCGTTGTCCGCTCAGGGAATCGGGCTTTCCAAGAAAGGGGTACTCGTAACGGCTTATACGAAAGATGCTCCGAGCGGGCAACATCTGCTTCGTCTGTGGGAACAGGCTGGAGAGGAGGGCGTTTGCACAGTCACCTTCCCGCAAGGTACCTCCTACAAGAGGGCCCAGCCCTGTGACCTGCGCGGGCAGGTTGTCGGCCAGCCCATACCGGTCAGCAATGGACAGTTGACGTTGTCCCTCAAGGCCTATGCACCGGTCACATTGTTGTTGGAATAGAAACTGATACGTTTTATCTAATATAGAAATACATGAAATGTGGACTTTTTTGGCTCGGATGGGCCGCTTGTTGGCTGTTGCCTGCCTGTCAGGCACCACAGCCTGATCCTGTCGAAACCATTCTGAAACGGCAGGTGGTACAGTTTACCGAACCACCCAAACGGACACCGGCCCGTTGTGCGGTGGATGCTCCGTTGATGGGCAATGGATTTACCGGCATTGCCATTGCCGGGACTCCTGACCAGCAGCAGTTTTACATTGCCAGAAATGATTTTTGGCGACTGAAATCGGCGCTTGATGAATCCTATCCGTTGGTGTTGGGAAAGGTGAAGTTCTCTTTTCCGCAGTTGGCGGATGCCTCCTATCGGGTGGAACAGCATCTGTATGATGCGACCACGGTAGGGCATTTCCAAAAGGGAGAGGTGGCGCTTTCCTATGAAACCTATGTGGCTGCTACGGAGGATATGATGGTGATCCGGCTGACTTCGGAAGGCAAGGAGGCCGTGAAGGGGGCAGTGGAACTGGTGTTGCCTGAACCGCAGGATCTCTATGAGGAGCTTCCCTTGGAGCGTATCTTCCCGGACAGACGGGAGGCAGGGAGTACGCCCTCCGGTATCCAGTATATTTCACGTGCCTTTTGCGATTCGGTGGATATACCGACACGGGCCGCTGTGGCACTGCAAGTGGCCGGACATCCTTCGGGAGACTTCACCTTACAGCCTGGGGAAACGGTACAGATCCTGTGTGCCTTTTCCAGCGATTTCAAGACAGATGACTGCCTGAAGGCTGTAGTGGATCGGGTAGAGGCCTGTGATGCACGCCAGCAGCGATCCCTGCGGGCATCCCACGATCAGTGGTGGAAGGAGTACTGGCATCGGTCGTATGTCTCCTTGCCGGACAGCCTTATCGAAAAGCAGTATTATCTCTCTTTGTATGGCACTGCCTCTTGCAGCCGTGATGTGGATTTCCCGCCCTCCATTTTCGGTACGTGGATTACACAGGAACGGCCTTGGTGGAACGGTGATTACCATTTGAACTATAACCACATGGCTCCCTATTATGCCCTCTATTCGGCCAACCGTATCGAGCAGGCAGAGCCCTATTACCGTCCTTTGTTGGCCGCTATCCCTCGGGGAGAGTATTATGCAGAGAAGGTGACCGGCATTTCCAAGGGCATCCTGTTGCCGGTAGGAGCCGGTCCCTTGGGTATAGAGACTACCCGGAGAAACGCCTTCATGGAACAGTATTATCAGGACTGGATCAAGACCAAGAATGTGGAGGATGAAGGGGTTTTCTGGGGACAGAAGAGCAATTCGGCCTATGGTGTGGTCAACCTGGCCATGCAGTTCTACCATACATGGGACAAACCCTTTACGGAGCGTGTCTATCCCTATGTGAAGGGTGTCGCCACTTTCTGGGAGAACTATCTCCAGCGTGAGGGAGACCGGTATGTCATCTACAACGATGCCATCCATGAGGGGACAGTAGGAACGATGAATCCCATCCTCTCGTTGGGACTGGTCCGTATGGTGATGCAGACAGCCCTTGACATGAGTGACTTCCTGCAGGTGGACGGAGACCGCCGGGTACGTTGGCAAGAGGTGTTGACCCATTTGGCCGACTATCCGTTGCAGGAGCGGAACGGCAAGACGGTATTCCGCTATACAGAGCGAGGGGTCGCTTGGTGGGACGGCAACTCGTTGGGGATCCAGCACATCTATCCTGCCGGACAGATCGGTCTGGAGAGTGATCCGCACTTGCTGCAGATTGCCCGCAACACCATTGAGGAGATGCACCGCTGGACAGATTTCAACGGTTCCAACAGTTTCTTTCCCGCAGCGGTTCGGGTAGGCTATTCTCCCGACAGCATTCTCTCTCACTTGCATGCCTATGCAGACCATACCTATCCCAACGGTTTCCAATATCGTAATCCGCACGGCATTGAAAACTGGAGTACGGTTCCGAATACGATCAACGAAATGCTCTGTATGGGACATCAGGGAGTTGTCCGTCTTTTTCCCGTCTGGCCGCGTCAGCTGGATGCCTCTTTCCATCAGATCCGGGTAGAGGGAGCCTTCTTGGTGTCAGCCGCTTTGCAAGGAGGCGTCATCGGGCCGGTGACTCTCTTCAGCGAACAGGGCCGGGAACTGGTCATGGACAATCCTTGGGGTGACCGCAGTGTGACTGTCGAAAGCTCTACAGGAGAGACGCAGACCCTCCAAGGCAATCGGTTCCGGATGCCAACCGTAGCAGGTGTCACCTATCGTTTCTCAAGTGCCCGACCGGAAAGATAGTTTTTTACGGTCTCCAAAATCTTACGT
>JBJECC010000126.1:0-41998 GCA_051870655.1 Parabacteroides sp.
GTACTGTTGAAATCAATGTCGATCCATCTTTTGCCAATCGCCTTGCTCTTGATGGTGCATTCTTACCAACAATTGTTTTATCAAAACGGATAATTCCTGTTTGATTTTCTACTGAATCTATATCTACATAAGTATATTCTTTCTCTGGAGTTTCTCCTGGATTATGAACAAACTCATTCAACACACAGACATCGCTTAGCTTTACGGCTTTACCTTGCATGGCATTAATAATAACTTCAATGTGCTCTTTTGCTTTGGCTATTTGCTGCCTTGCCTCTTCCACTTCATTATCAACAGTATAACACTCTTCAACTATTGCCTGTTGAATCTTTTTTGATGGAATGGGAATCAGATACCTTTCAATATTTGATTTGTTTCCTCGTGGCATCTTTAGTCCCTTAATGTCTGACATTACGTAATCAACAAATTGTTGTCTTTGTAATATACATCCAATATATGAAGGAATAACGTTTTTTGCAGGTCTAAATACAATAACATCAGAACTACAGCCTCCATTTCTGTTTGATATCCAAATCTTCCTTAGGTATGGACGAATATTGGACATCAAAACATCTCCGATTTGATATTTACAAACATTACCTTGTATAGGATTACCGGTATATGATATGACTCCTTGAAAATCCTGAAGCATATTGTCTGTAGTGATGTATTCTGAACTTACGATTTCTGAGAAATCAATCCTGTCGATAGTTATCGGAGCAATTTCTTTTATTGGTTCATAGTTCAGACTATCACCAAATTCTTTAACTGGCTCTCTTAAACTTATACTCGTCTTTATC
This sequence comes from Parabacteroides sp., assembly GCA_051870655.1. GTDB lineage: Bacteria > Bacteroidota > Bacteroidia > Bacteroidales > Tannerellaceae > Parabacteroides. The sequence continues at coordinate 801 of JBJECC010000126.1, forward strand.
GCCATATCAAATGCTGTCCGCTTAAAATCCATCATGTCCACAAGTCTTGCCTGTGAAACGAGTTCTGACAAGTCTTCTGGCACAACAACATCTTCGCCCATGAAGTTCTGGCGAATCAACGTGTTGATTTTCTCAGGGTCATTCAAATCATTGGGATTGAACAATGGAGTGCGTATGCCATTTATTCCACGAATCTGTTGAACAGTATCGTCATCATCACCTTCGTCATCGTTCTCGGATTTTGACTTCGACAGGTGTAGGTATTCTATTCCCTCATTGCCTTTGCTGTCACTCCATTCATAGCCAAGGAATTTCTTTATTGCTGCATTTGAAGTAGGAGACTTGACAATAAGTACTGGAGCAGAAACAGTATATGCGAGCAAGAAAATATATACTTTTTCCCGCTCAATGGAAGTAATGAAATTGCGCAAAGCCTTTTCCTTCTCTGTTCGTTTCTGTGCACTTGGAAGCCTTTTGAACGCCAGCGTCTTGCTTTTTGTGCGGAAGCGGTTGCGAATCTCCTTTGCTTCATCACAAACACCCTTCATGGCATTACGGTCGGTGCTGTCAAAAGACTCGCAATATGCTTTGAACACCTCTCTTTCAGCCAAGGCTTCATTGATGATTCCGTCTTTAAGGAATGTGCGGTAATCATCAAGGCTATATCCACAGTGGTCGCAATAGGCTTGCAGCAAGTGTGCATCCTGATAGATATCGTCAGCATTGTCACCCGTTGAGAACCATGTCTTGACACGGATGCGATAATGTTCTGCTGCAGGAGTGTTGGTCTCTTTCCGTCTAAGGAACAGTACGACAGTATTTGTTCCTGTCTTTCCGAATGTACCACTTCCGAACTCTGCGAGAGAGACAATATCGAAATTCTCCAATATTATTTCTCTTGCACGGGCATAGATGCCGCCTTTGTTGAGTACAGAAATAGGCAGAACTATACCAGCAACACCACCTGGACGCATAAGCCATGCCGAACGCTCCATGAAGAATGTTTCTATGGCATTGTTCTTGGCTGTGTTGATATCTTTGCTAAATAGTGAGAATACGGCACGGTCGTTTTCACTGAGTGTTTCAAGAAATCCCGTTACAGCGTATGGGGGATTGGCTACAAGTACATCATAGCTGTTGGGTTGCAGTGCAGCATGTGGCTGCAAGGCATCCGCATATACGATGTTTGTCTCGTCGTGTCCATACATGAAGGCGGAAACCTTTGAAACCTTTGACAAACGATACTCCTTCTCCACTCCTGTGATATGCTTGTAATACTCGTGGATATCTATCTCAGGACGATGCTTTTCTACAAACTCCTTGATTCTTACGGCATACTCTGTGAGGAAATGACCGGCACCACAGGCATAATCAATACATGTAGGGATCCTCTCGCTTTTGCTTATCATCTGTTCCAATGGAAGAGACGACACGATAAAGCGGACAATAGGCATAGGCGTGAAATACTGGCCTTCGCTTTGCTTTACGCCTTTCGTCAGGAAGCCCTCGAAGAGGTCACCCAGGAACTGGTTTGTCTCTGTGTCTTTTCCACTTTCCGAGGTGGATTTCAATTTGATGTTTTGGAGCATCAACAACACTTTGCGCAGAATCTTTGCATTCTCCTTGAAAAGGCGCTCGTTGTGGACGCTGATGAAAGAAAAGTCGTTGTCGGAATAGAACTTCAGCGCACGGAAGTACTCCATTACGGTCTTCATCGTTGCATCGGGGTCATTCTTGTACCAACGGAAAGCCTTCTCTATCTGCTCGTTCTCAATGTAGGTGACTGTTTCGTTCAAGAACTTCTCCATTCCGTCACGATAAAGTCTCTGCAAACGGTCTTGCAAGGAGAAATCATCATCGTATGCTGCACCTTTCCAATAGAAATGCAGGTCATCGGGATTGTTGGTCTCGTCAACAACCTTTGCAAGAAACAGATTCACAAGCTTGTCGAAAGCATTCTCTTTAGCCCCGACATTGTGCTGGCGAAGTATGGTGGCGAACTCATTGTATTTCTTTTTTATCTCATCGTTGTTTATTGGGATAAGGTCTCTGACAGAGAATTTGTTCTTTCCGATATGGTATGGTTGTATGTCATCTTCAAACAATCCTCGTGTGGCAGCATCGCATTGGTATGTATCATGCCATACACGGAACAGTTGCTTGTTGTTTGTCGCTTCTTTATAAGTAAGCAACCCTGAGTTGTTTCTCAACAGTTCCTCGTTATCTTGTACGTTAATTAGATAATACATCGGCCTTGCTTTTTCTCCATCCAAGTCAGATGTGTAAAGGCAAAGAAACTTTGTTGACTGTTCCTGCTGGAAATAGCTGAACAGCTGTGCTCCATCTTCAAGAGTATCACGCCAAGCACCATCAAACTCATCGGGCTTTTTGCACTCAATGATTAACAATGACTCCTTGTCTGTTGCCATTTCACCTGAAAAACTGTTGTGCGTCCGTACCCAAATATCAGCATAGCCACCCTTCTGAGTATGTCCAAGTTTCCAAGCGGGTTCAAGTTCAATGTGTTCAGGCTTGTATCCAATGGTTAATAGGCGGTCGATACACTCAAAAACAACAAAGTTCTCTGGTTCTGAAAAGTTGCTTGTTGTCTCACGACCTACAGTTATACCTGCCTCTGTGTAATGAAAATGCTCATTAGGGATATTTACAGAAAGGGTAGTCCCTGCCTGCTCGTATGTTTTGGAATATATTTTTGAATCTTCTGTCGAAAAGCCCAGTACGCTCAGAAGCTTCTTAATATTGTCTTGTGTAATCATCTTATTGCATATATTACGTTATATGTTATTCTATACACACATACACCCCTTTATCATTCTGACAAGTTTTCTCCTGTACGATGTGTACTTCGCCTTTACCCTTTCCTTCTCACTTTCATCCATAACTTTTATGTCGGCATTACAATCACGCATAATTCTTACTGCCTCCTTGAAAAGTGTTCGGGGAATTGGGATGAAGTCAAAGAACCTGCCTTCTCGGGATGCCATGGGGAAACGACTCTGGATATTTATCCCATGGGAATACCAACTACACCAGCTGACTTTGCAAACATCCATGTGCTCGTTGCTCTCATCAACCTCGTTTACTATCATAAATGTGATGGGACGCTTCTGTTGGTATTGAACAAAAGTATCACCTTTCTTTATATGTTGCAGTGTAATATTCATATCAGACATATTCATTTAATAGCAGACATTTTGCAGGCTCCCTTGGCTTTGTCAATGACTTTCATGATTATTATTCTTAGGCATACGCACCAGCTCCGTAAGTTCCACTTCCAGGAGCTGAGACATACGTATCAGACTCGCCAAGTCGGGTTGGCTCGAATTGGCACACCATTTGGAGATGGTAGTCCGGTCTTTACCAAGTTGTTCTGCCAACCAGCGATTCGTCCGTTTCTTCTCTGCGAGCACAACCTTTAGCCTGTTCAAATCACGGTTTTCCATATCGGATAAAATTTTAATTCACCACAAAGCTACAAAAATATGTTTACAGCAGAATGATATACGCCTAATATCTATGACGAACCGTCAAACAAGTGAATTATATTCACCTCCATATATCAACGAATAAAGTAAAGTTGTCCGTGCATCCAAATCGTTTCATTTACATAGCTCTAAAGGTACCTGCACCTTTATTCATACCTATTCCGCACATCGTCAAACGATCGTTTGACCTATATCAAACGATTGATTGACCAATATCAAACGATCGTTTGACATCATCCGGATGATCTACGAAGCACCATGAAGATAGGATATGAACATAGGTTCATCAAGCATTACATATAAGCTCTTGGGAGCATCCTCCATTGTTTCATTTTTTATTGTATCTTTGCCCGACAAACATAATTGTGTATGCAAGTAAGAATCATTAATAAATCCCATCATCCGCTACCCCATTATTCGACACCGATGTCTGCGGGGCTTGATCTGCGGGCCAACTTATCGGAACCGGTCGAATTGCAACCCATGGAACGGAAACTGATCCCGACCGGTCTATACATGGCTTTACCGCAAGGTTTTGAGGCTCAGATACGTCCGCGCAGCGGTTTGGCACTGAAAGAGGGCATCACGGTGCTCAACTCTCCGGGAACCATCGATGCCGATTACCGGGGGGAGATCTGTGTGCTGTTGATCAATTTGTCGGACAAACCGTTCCGCATCCAGGATGGCGAACGGATCTGCCAGATGGTCGTGGCCGCCCACAGCCAGGTGGAATGGCAACCTGTAGAGACATTGGATGAGACAGAACGGGGTGAAGGTGGCTTCGGGCACACCGGGAAAGCATAAAAGTACGTTATGATAAGAAGATGTGTGTTTAGTGTTTGTCTCCTGATGCTCTGTGCGGGAACTCTCTTCGCACAGGAATCGGTGCAGCAACAGCGGAAATTTGACTATTTCTTTTATGAGGGGTTGAACCTGAAGGCAGCCGGCAAGTATGATGCAGCGTATGATGCATTCAGCTATTGTCTGACACTCGACCCGAAGGCATCGCCTGTGTTGTATGAACTGGCCTCTTTCTTAGTACAGATGAACCGGACGGAAAAGGCCGTGGATCTGTTGAAACGGGCAGTAGAGAATGATCCGGACAATTACACCTACAAAATAGCGCTGGCCTCCGTACTGCGTAACTTAGGCATGTTCGGAGAGGCGGCAGACGTGTATGAGGGATTGATCAAGGCCTATCCCGACAAAGGGGAGCTGAACTACTACTGGGCAGATGCCCTGACGCAACAGGGAGAGCTCGGCCAGGCAATCGAGGCGTATGACGCACTGGAGAGTTCCATCGGCATGAACGAGACACTCTCCATGCAGAAGTACCGGCTTTACATGCAGCTGAACGAACCTGACAAGGCGTTCCATGAATTGGAGAAACTGGCCCAGAAATATCCGATGGAATCTCGCTATGCGATTTTGTTGGGCGATCTGCATCTGGAAAAGAATGAATTGGATCAGGCCTATGCCTATTATCAAAAGGCGCATGAGTTGGATCCTTCCAGCCCTTACTATATTGTTTCCATGGCCAATTACTACGATGCCAAGGGAGACCGGGAGGCGGCGGAAGGACAGATCCGCAATGCGTTGGTGAACGAGAAGCTGGACGTTGAGACCAAGGTGGGCATTCTGTCGCGCTACATCATGCGGCTACAACAGTCACAGCAGGGAAGCGAGAAGGCCAACGAATTGTTCCAGACCCTGTTGGAGCAACATCCCGAAGATACAGATCTGAAACTGATGTATGGCAGCCTGTTGGTATCACAGGGGAAGACAGACGAGGCCAAATTCCAGTTCCAATTGGTGACAGAGATGGAACCGACACAGCCCGGTGCCTGGCAGCAGTTGCTGAATCTGGCGTTGAAAGCGGAAGATGTGCCGGAAATCACCCGCATCTGCCTGAAATGCCGCGAACTGTTCCCGGAGGCTCCGGAATACTATTTCTATCTGGGTATTGCCTATTATCAGGAAGGGAACTATGAGGAATCACTCCGCACCTATCAGGAGGGACTCAAGATCATCCCGCAGGAGAACCTGCCGCTCAAATCGGACTTTTACGGGCAGATCGGCGATATTTATCACCAGATGAATCAGAATGACCGTGCCTATCAAGCCTATGACGAGGCACTGAAATGCAATGAGAAGAACGTGGTGGTGCTGAACAATTACAGCTATTTCCTCTGTCTGGAAAAGAAGGATCTGAAGAAGGCGGAACGCATGAGTGCCCAATGTATCAAACTGGAGCCGGACAATGCAACCTACCTTGACACTTACGCCTGGATCTTCTTCACGCAAGGCAACTACACACTGGCCAAGTTCTACATCGAAAGTGCTTTGGAAAAGGACAAGACCCAAAGTGCAGAGCTGGTGGATCACTATGGCGACATCCTCTTCCTGACCGGCAACGAGGAGAAGGCTGTGGAGCAGTGGATGAAAGCGAAGGAGCTGGGAAAAGATACCGAGGTGTTGAATCGGAAAATCACAGAAAAAAAGTACATAGAGGATGAAAATGCGCAATAAATATGGCTACGTGGTACTGCTTGTACTGCTCGTGCTAAGCGGCTGTCGTTCGTCCAGACAAAGTTCAACGACAACCGGCGGAGGCGTGCTGACGCAAGAACAGGCCTGGAAGCAGGTAGAGGAGCAGGCTTTTCAATGCCATACGCTTTCGGCCCGCCTGAACGTAAACTTGCAGCTTCCTTCCAAGGAGATGAGTTCGCGCGTGGAGCTGAAACTGGTCAAAGACAGTGCCATGCAACTCTCCATACAGCCCTTCCTCGGTATTGAGCTGTTCCGCATGGAGCTGACAACAGACAGCATCAAAGTGCTGGACCGTGTCAACAAACGCTACTTGGCAGAGAATTATGCCCACTTACAGGGTGAGACACCAATCGAGTTCAACTTCTTCAACTTGCAGGCGTTGTTCATCGACCATCTCTTCTTGCCCGGACACCAGTCGCTCACGCCGTCGCTCCGGCGTCGCTTCTCGTGGGAGAGTGTCGGACAGCAAGGCGTCTGGCAGGCGAAAGATGCCATGGGGCTCCGCTATCGCTTTACTGTAGATAAGGAAGGGAAATTGATCTCCACCCAAGTGGAGGAGGGCTCCGGACAGCAGGGATTGAGCTGGCTCTATGCCGATTTCCGGACAGTCCAACAGCAGATCTTCCCGCATCACATGACCTGTGAACTCTTTTCCAAAGGCACTTCACAGGGAAAGATCCAGATGGATTATACCCGCATTCAGCAGGACACTCCGCTGAATATGAGTTTCTCCATCCCTGCCAAATATACCCGTGTCACCTTTGCGCAGATCATTCAAGCCATTAGTAATCCGCAATAAAGGAGTAGCATCATGAGATCGATTGGGTTAGTTTTCTTTTGGATAGTCTTTTCAGTAGCCGCTTTCGGACAGCAGTCTAATGCTGTCAAGCAGTTAGAGAAACAGCGTAAGGCGACGTTGGAAGCCATTGAATCGACCAACAAGTTGCTGAAGGAGACCAAGGCAACCGCCAAGAACTCGTTGAAACGGTTGAATCTGCTGTCGCAACAGATCGAATCACGCAAGAAGGTGATCAGTCTGCTCAGTGAGGAGATGGGTGAGATTGACAAAGAGATCGCAGCCCTCCGTCGGCAGATTGTCGATCTGGAATGGGAACTGAAAGAGAAACAAACCAACTACGGCAAGTCGGTACAGAGCCTGTATAAACGGCATATGTCGCAGGACAAGCTGCTCTTCATTCTCTCGGCTCACAGTTTCTCCCAGTCGTTACGTCGGATCCGTTATCTGCGTGAATATGCCGACTGGCAGAAGAAACAGGCACAGGCCATCCACCAGAAACAGGATGAGATCCAAGCCAAACGGAAGGAGCTGGAACAGACCCGCGCCTCCAAAGCGAAACTGTTAGGTACACGCGAAGCGGAAAGCAAGCAGTTGGCCTTGGAGGAGGAGAACCAGAAAAAGGAGGTGAGCCAGTTGAACAAGAAGCAGAAAGAGCTCCAGGCCGAACTGAAGAAGAAACAGGCGCAAGCCAATGCGCTCAACAAACAGATCGAGCGGCTGATTGCCGAAGAGATTGCCCGGGCGGAAGCGGAAGCCAAGGCAGCACGTGAGAAAGCCAACCGCAATAAGGGTACATCGGGCAATAACAAATCGGACCAAGTGGCTCCAGTCGAAACAGCACCGAAACGAGAAGAGCGCGTGGCAGATACGAAAGGAGGTTACGCCATGACTCGGGAAGAGAAAAAGCTCTCCGACACCTTCTCCGGCAATCGGGGACGGTTGCCCTATCCGGTGGCAGGCCGCCACGTGATTGTAGGCCGCTTCGGACAACAGCAGCATCAGGAGCTGAAACATGTGCAGACCAATAGTAACGGTATCGACATCCAGACCTCTCCCGGATCGGATGCCCGGGCGGTCTTCAACGGTGTGGTCACCCGTGTATTTGTCCTGCCCGGTTACAATAATTCCGTCATTATCCGACATGGCAACTACCTGACGGTCTATAGTAATCTGAGCCAGGTCTATGTCAAGGCGGGCGACAAAGTCACAACCCGTCAGGCCATCGGCAAGATCTTTACGGACACGGAAGAGGGCAACTCGACCGTGCTCCATTTCCAGATATGGAAAGAACGTACCAAATTGAATCCGGAACCGTGGTTGAGCGGATTGTAATCTGAACGAGAGAATCATGGCAAAGAACAAATATTACGTCGTGTGGAAGGGTCTGCAACCGGGAGTTTATGACAACTGGAATGATTGCAAGCAGCAGGTGCACAACCAGACAGGTGCCAAATACAAGGCGTTTGAGACGGAAGCAGAGGCACACGAAGCCTTTGAAAAGGGCTACACCTCCTATCTGAAAAGCGTCTCGTCGCCCAAGGCAATCGCCCAATGGGAACCGGAGAAACCGATAGGCAGACCGATCAACGAGAGCATTGCCGTGGATGCAGCTTGTAGCGGCAATCCGGGGGATATGGAGTATCGGGGTGTCTATACGGCTACAGGACAGGAGATTTTCCACATCGGTCCCTTGAAGAAGGGAACCAACAACGTGGGCGAGTTCCTGGCGCTGGTGCATGGACTGGCGCTACTGCAACAGAAAGGCAGCCCCTTACCGATCTATTCGGATAGCCGTAACGCCATCAAATGGGTAGAAAAAAAGAAATGCAAGACCTTGTTGGAGCGAATGCCGGAGAATGAGCCGATCTTCGATCTGATCGAACGGGCGGAGAAATGGTTAGAGACACATGAATACACCACTCCCATCTACAAATGGGAGACCTCAGTGTGGGGAGAGATTCCGGCTGATTTCGGCCGTAAATAAGCGGGGGAGGAAAGGATATGAAGATTGCATTCGATGCGAAAAGAGCCTGTTACAACCGGACCGGATTGGGTAACTACAGCCGTTTTGTGATCAACAATCTGGTTCACTACGAACCGGACCACTGCTATGACCTCTATACGCCGGGAAAGGGAGAGGCGGCTTTGTGCCGACAGATCCAGACACATCCGTCACTCCAATATCGCTATCCGCAGGACTGGCTCAGCCGCCGGTTACCGGCATTATGGCGGAGTCACGGATTGGTCAAAGAGCTGGCAGAGAGAAAAACCGACCTCTACCACGGACTGAGCAACGAATTACCTATGGGAATCGACCGCTCACCGGTTGCCTCCATCGTGACGATCCACGATCTGATCTTCATACGTTATCCTCAACTCTATCAGCCTATCGACCGACTGATCTACCGCTATAAATTCCGGAAAGCCTGCGAGATGGCCGATTGTGTGATAGCCGTCAGCGAGCAGACGAAACGTGACATCGTCTCTTTCTTTCATATTCCGGAAGAGAAAATCCGTATTCTCTATCAAGGCTGTGATCCGGTATTCAGCCAGCCGGTCGCCCCGGAACTGCAAGCGGAAGTGCGCCGGAAATACCAACTGCCGGACAGTTACATTCTATATGTGGGCAGTATCGAGGAACGGAAGAATCTGCTGTTGCTCGTCCAAGCCATTGAACAGGTCAAAGAACCCATTCACGTAGTGGCAATCGGCCGTCGGACAGCCTACACGCAACGGGTCGAACAATACATCCGGGAAAAGGGACTGCACGAACGGGTTCATCTTTGGCATCAGGTACCGTTTCGTGAACTGCCGGCCTTCTATCGGATGGCAACCCTATTTGTCTATCCCTCTTTCTTTGAAGGATTCGGCATTCCCATCATCGAAGCAGAATCGGCAGGCCTGCCAGTCATTGCCGCTACCGGTTCCTGCTTGGAAGAGGCAGGTGGAGCGGGGGCTCTCTACACAGATCCGACACAGGCCGACGAACTGAGCAGCCTGATCCGGTCGGTGCTGACAGAATCGGGATTAGCCGATAAACTGAGACAGGCCGGTGCAGCCCATATCCGACGTTTTGCGCCACAACGACTCACAGAAGAATTGATGCAGATCTATCAGCAGACGAAAGGCATCTCATGCCGTTTGGCATAACGTTTCCAAAAACGGGTCCGTGCCCGCAAAACAAGCTGCAACGTCTCTGCCGGATTGAAGCCACGCCGTTCGGCATAGCTTTCAGCCATCCAGGCAAAGGCCTCTTCACTACCCCAAAGACGGGCAAAATTGGCACACCCTTTGCGGAAAGAGATGTTCCCGAAACGCATCCGATTGATGTCGATCAGATAAAAACGGGGATTCCCGTCCACTACTTCATACAGTACATTGCCCGGCGAGAAATCAGCATGATAAACGCCCGCCTCATGCAGGTCACCGACAAACCGGCCCAACGCCCGATAACGCTCTTGTGCCACGTCGGGAGACAGCTTGACCCAATCATATAAAGGAACAGCCTGTAATTGGAGACTGACAAAATAACTCCGGTGTAACAGACCGCCTTGATAAAAGAGCAGATAGGCCACCGGATCAGCCGTATGGAACCCACGTCGCTTCAGTTCGAAGGCATATTCATAGGCCCGCTGTGCCTTGGATTTACGGATAAACGTATATATCAACCGGTTGATCCAGATCGGCACCTGATAACGCTTGGCATTCAGTTGCAGGCCCTCCTGCTCGAACACCCGGATCTCATTGCGTGCACGATAGATCACCCTTCCTTCGTGGGAGAAGCGTTGCGGCAACTGTTCCACAAAGGAGGAAAGGACCGAGAAAACGGGATTCAGGCAACATTTCATACGGGAGAGGATAAAGCGGTTAGGATCCGTTCTACAATGTATGTCGGGGCAATTCCTTCCAGGCAGGCGCGATCACCCCGCTGGCAAGGTTTCTGTCCGAACACCGAACAGGGACGGCAGGGCAGGTCCAACTGAATCACATCGTCCGGCCGCTGGCGATAGCCATAAAATCCGGTAAAAGGATGTGTGGCTCCCCAAATGGAGAGAACACGCGTACCCACCAACGAAGCAAAGTGCATATTGGCCGAGTCCATACTCAACAACAGGTCCAGACGGCTGATCAGTGCCAGCTCCTGATCCAGCGTAAACTGTCCGACCACATTCCGGACATGCGGATAACGATATTCCCATTCGCTCAAAATAGCCTCCTCATACCCCTTGCCACCAAACAGAAAAACCTGCAGATCTGTCTGTTTGGAGAGTGCCTCCACTACCTGTTCCATCTGGTCGGTCGGATAGATCTTCCCCTCATGTTTGGCAAAAGGGGCAATGCCTACCCACTTCGCCTGCTTCGCTCCCGTAAAGGACTCGATCAACTCCTGAGGGGCGGGATGTGTCTCATAGAGAGAGGTAAATGTAGGATCGAATGCAAATCCCGCTTCATGGAACACATCGGCATACCGGTCGATTACCGGGCGCAAAGGCTTCAACTCCTTTCGGTGAGTCCGTGTCAGCCGGGCGGCAGCCTGCCGCTCTTTGTGGATGACGAAAACCCGTCTGCCCTTCAGACGGAACAGCGTACGGATGATCTTTGTACGGATCACGTCATGCAGGTCAATGACCGTATCAAATGGATATTTCATCAGGGCCGAACAGAAGCGGAGCAATCCCGACAGATACTTTTCCGCTCCTTTCGTATTGATACCGATTACCTCCACATTCGACGGACGATGCATGAACAACGGGATCAGAAAGGCCTGGGTCAGGACGGTGAAGGTATGTTGCGGACAGGCCCGTGCCACCGAATAGATCACGGGAATCGTCATGGCCACATCGCCAATCGCCGACAATCGGATTACCAAGACATTTGCCATCAGTGTTTACCGTAAAGAATGGGGTTCAACGACGGATCGTTATACATCTTCATCTGTTTATAGACCTTCATGTATTTATGGCCGTTCTGGATATCTTTCAGCAATTGGTCAAGTGCCAGACAGAGATCCTTCTCCTGCTCCAACAGGACACGCAACTTCACTTCACACTGCTGACGATGCTCCACAGAAGCATCCGTACGTTTCACCTCTTGCGACATGTGATAGATCTTCAAGACCAGAATGGAGAGGCGGTCAACGGCCCAGGCGGGACTCTCCGTGTTGATCGTGGCATCTGCCGCCACCTGCACATGTTGATATTTCTCCAAGAAGAAGCTGTCGATCAGTTCCACCAGATCGGTACGATCCTGATTGGACTTATCAATCCGACGTTTGATGGCCAATGCCTCGACCGGATCAATGGAGGGATTACGGATAATATCCTCCAGATGCCATTGCACAGCATCGATCCAGTTCTTCAAGAACAGATAAAACTCGATGCTCTTGACCGGATAGGGATTGTGCACAGTGGCATCGACATGATCTGTCACATGATAAGCGGCTGTCGCCTCCTCAAAAATCTGAAGACATTGTTTACTAAAGCTCATAAGTCTGTTTCTTGAATTATTGTGAAGTACAAAGGTAAGAAATATGCGGGATATACTGCGCAAAGGAATGAAGGTTTGATTGATATACGTAGGGTCTTGATTTACCAGTATGGGTTGTGTAGGAGGCAAAAGCCTCTTCATTCCTTTGCATCGCAGTAATCGCCTTGCTTATGATGCAACAAATGTAAGGTTGTCTCCAGACATTTTCCCAAAGTTCAAACTCTTTGTTGTGCCAAAATCCTTGCCAACCAGCAGAAATTAGTTATTTGACCGAGAAATTCATGCTTTGATTAATCACCTTTTTCCTATATTCCTGAGGGGTCACGCCATATCGGTTGCGGAAAAGGCGGTAATAGGAACGGCGGGCATGAAAGCCGGACTCTTCGGCAATGGCGTCAATGGTGTAGCGCGGGTTCTCCCGCATCAACTGGAGGGAATAGTCCAAGCGCAGATTGTTGAGGTATTCACTGAAATTGCCATCGGTATGCGAACGGACCAACCGCATGAACCGGGACTTGCTGAGAGAGAAACGCTCTGTCAATGCATCCAGATCCACCTCCGGCTGCAAAAAAAGACGTTCGTTCCGGATATAGGCATCCAGCTGTCGAAACAGCTGAAGTCCCTCCTCTGACTCCTGTTCGGGCTCAGTTTCCGTCAAAACAGTCCTCTCTGGAAGCACCTCCTGTTGGGGAATCTGAGATACTTTCCGGAAGGGCCAAAATTGCAAAAAAAGCCGCATCCATCGATATTTTTTCATATCTTGCATAGAGTCCATTTCTTTGTTTCACAAAACAAAAGTAGGAAAAAAACGCCAACGGTACACAAAAGCGCCTATTTTTGCAGAAGATTGATACGAAAAAAAAATGGCAAGACGAAACGTGTACAGAAGCTGGATGATCAGAAGCATGCTGTGGATGTGGGCCATCGGTTTCATCCAGGCACAGGACGACAAAAGCTCACAGGAATGGAAGCGGATCCAGCGGTGGGAAGCGGGCACGCAGGTCAGTGATGCCTGTATCGAACGGTTCGGTATGGCACGCTGCTTTGTCAGCGAGCCGATCTCCGATGAAGTGTTCCAACGGATGAAAGGCAGATCCTACAAAGCAACCTGTCCCATTCCACGGGAGGAACTGCGTTATCTGAAAATACTACACCGGGACCGGGAAGGATTAAATCATTTGGGAGAACTGGTGTGTCACCAGACAATTGCTGACGATCTGCTTGCCATCTTCCGTCAGCTGTATGAAGCCTCGTACCCCATCGAACACATGGTATTGATCGATGTGTACGAGGCCGATGACATCCGTTCAATGCAAGCCAACAATTCGTCAGCATTCAATTTCCGCTTCATTGCCGGCACCACCAAACTCTCCAACCACAGCCAAGGTCTGGCAATCGACATCAATCCGCTCTATAATCCCTATGTGAAGCGCCGTTCCGACGGTTCGCTTTCAGTCTCTCCGAAAGAGGGGCGTCCCTATGCTGACCGTTCCCGACTCTTCGCCTACAAGATCACTGCTGACGACCTATGTTGCCGACTCTTCAAAGCCCATGGTTTCACCTGGGGTGGAGATTGGATCCACCAAAAGGATTACCAGCATTTCGAGAAGAAGAAATAGGAATACCTACAATCTGACTTCGAGAGTTTCTCCCGATTTGATACGCTTGTTACAATAGGTACGGGAATCATCCTTGACAACGACATGCAGACGTTGGCCCTCACGTGACACTTCGATGTCGAACAGACGGCCAAACGCACCGATCTGACGGAGTGACATGTGATCCCAAGCTTCGGGCAGACGCGGTGTACACTCAAAGGCCCGCAAACCCACAGGACGAATGCCAAACACACCCTCCGTCAGAATCCGGGCATACAGACCGCTCTCGGCAGAAAGATGACGCTGGCTTCCCTCCGGCCAAGCCTCGATGGCATACGGCACATGATCGCCCAAAAGACGACGGTTGGAGTAGAACTTCAGATAGTCGGTTGCCTTCTCTGTCTCACCGGAAGCATAGACACCCCGCAACGCATAAAGGGTCGAACGATCCCAGAAGGTCTCACTGCCGGCTTGCGTCAACAGACCATTCTCTGTCCAAAGCCGCGGAGAGAAGAGGGCGTTGATCGTCGCCTCTTTCCGTTCAAAAATGCCTACTGTCAACGGGATGCAGATCCAGGAACGCAACACGTCGTTGCCTTCGTAATACTGATATGTATCGAAGCCCTCCACGGTGGCACCGAAATAGCGGTCAATGTTCTGCCGAAGTTCCGCCGCCTGTCTGTTATAGCCCTTATAGAGAGAGGCCGGTTTCTTCAGGTCACGACCCAGGTAAGCGGCTGAACGAAGCGCATCGTAGTAGAGTGATGAGGTACAGAGATTCGCTTTGCCTGACGGGAAACGTCCCTCCAACTCGTCGGAATCGGACGCTACCACACCCGCTTCATTCAGTTGCCGGCGGCAATACTCCAAACACCATTCAATGAGAGGCCACAGTTGTTCCGCCTCATTCCGATCTCCACGTGCCAACGCATAACGGGCTGCACCATAGGCAATCATAGCCGCATCGCCCCGATCGCCGGCTCCATTCCAGATGTCAATACCCTCTGCAATGATGGAACTGGGAATCGGCTTGTAGTCTGGATTCATGAAACGGGCAAAATGCTGATAGGAACAGAGCGCCGAGCGATTGCCGATCTCATATCCCAAATAGGGGAAGAAGGGATTGATATATTCAGCCTGGTCATTGGCCCAGATAGCTGCATAATAGGATTCACCGCCAGGACCGTGCAACAGACCGCCCTTGGTGTCGTAGATACTCTCTGCCCCACGGATCTTGGCAAAAGCAAACATCCGGTTGATGACCGGATCAGGGGTGTCGAGCACCAGCTTGTTCCACCACTCTGCCACCAAGGCTTTCCGTGCCGACAATTCAGCCTCCACATCCCATGCGATCTCAGACTCACTCGGTTTATACCCGGCAAAAGTGGCATAAAACGTGACGGACTCGCCCGGCTGTAATGCCACACTTTTCACACCGGTCAAAGCAGAGACCAGCGTATAGCTGCCCTCCACACCGTTGGCGGCATCGGTCTTCACCACAGAACGGGCATCCGGCACCTCCACGGCTACCTCCGCCTTGCCTTGGTTGCTTAACTGATATTTTTCACACAGAGCCGGATGGTTGACAGAGGGGAAAAGCACCCGGGTCAATTCCAGCTGACCGTCGTGCGGCAACGCATAGCGGCTCCGTACCTCCATCGTCCCGTTCAATGTAATGCTCTGCACCTTCTCGTCCGCCAAAGAACGGCCGTTCACCTCCACCATATCGGTCACACGCCAGGCGAAACGACGCATCAGGCTGGCATGCGTGTTATTGGGAATGGTCCGCAGCAACGGCCAGACCAGACTCCGGTTCAACACAAACGCCCCTTTGGCATCTACGCCATAGCGTAACACAGTTGATACTTGCAAACCACTCATTTCGATGTGGTCCTCATGCGGAATCCGGCTATCGATGTTCCATGTAATTCCGCCATCGGGATTGATTTCCCAACGATTTTGCGCCCCCACACTGCAAGCCAGCAGCCAAAGCGCCCACATAAGAAATTGTTTTTTCATGTCCATTGGATTTCTATCTCTGCAAAAATACGTATATTAGCGCAAAATTTATCACAAACTAAAAAAATAACGTACCATGAGCAAATTCTTCTTGGCTATTCTCTCCTTGCTGCTCCTGCCTTCACTGGACGGTTCAGCACAAAAAAGCATCCGCATCACGACCGATCAGACAGATCTGGTGCTTCAGGTTCCTGAAAACGGTCGTCTGTATCAAACCTATTTCGGCCCCAAGCTCCTTCACGAGCAGGAGTTCGCCAACCTTCCCTGGGCTGTCCATGCCGCTTCTGACGCCAGTGTCAGCAAACGTGGTTGGGAAGTGTATAGCGGATCGGGCAACGAAGAGTATTATGAACCCGCCATTGGCATCACCCACGCAGATGGTAATCCTTCTACCTATTTATATTATGTATCACACGAGAGCCGTCCGGTGGCAGGCGGTACGGAAACGACCATCCGTCTGCGTGACGACAAATATCCGGTGGACGTGACATTGCATTATGTGGCTTATGCCAAGGAGGATGTGATCAAGACCTGGAGCGAAATCCAGCATCAGGAGAAGAAGCCGATCGTGCTCTCCACATACGCCTCTACCATGCTCTACTTCAACCGTTCCAACTACTATCTGACGGAGTTCAGCAGCGACTGGGCCAAAGAGGCTCAGATGAGCAGCCAACCGTTGCGCTTCGGCAAGAAGGTAATCGACACCAAACTGGGCAGCCGTGCCGCTATGCACACACATCCCTTCTTTGAAGTGGGTCTCGACCAACCGGTTTGCGAACAGCAGGGTGAAGTGCTGATGGGTACCTTGGGATGGACCGGTAACTTCCGTTTCACGTTCGAAGTGGACAATGTCGGCAATCTGCGCGTGATTCCCGCCATCAATCCGTTTGCCTCCAACTACACCTTGAAACCGGGTGAACTGTTCACGACTCCGGAATTCATCTTCACACTCAGCCAGCAAGGTGCTTCAAAAGGTAGCCGTAACCTGCATGAGTGGGCACGCAACTACGGCGTGAAAGATGGCAAAGGCAGCCGCATGACATTGTTGAACAACTGGGAAAACACGGGATTCAACTTCAATCAATCCATCTTGGCCGATCTGATGAAAGAGGCCAAACATCTGGGAGTGGATATGTTCCTGTTAGACGACGGTTGGTTTGCCAACAAATATCCGCGTAAAGATGACCATGCCGGACTGGGCGACTGGGAGGCTACCCGCGACAAACTGCCGGGCGGGATTCCCGCATTGACCAAGGCAGCTGACGAAGCCGGTGTGAAGTTCGGTATCTGGATTGAACCGGAGATGGTCAACCCGAAGAGTGAACTTTTTGAGAAACATCCGGACTGGGCCATTCATCTGCCCAACCGTGAGACCTACTATTACCGTAACCAGCTGGTACTGGATCTGAGCAACCCGACCGTACAGGACTACGTGTATGGTGTGGTAGATAAGATCCTGAAAGAGAATCCGACCATAGCCTTCTTCAAATGGGATTGCAACAGCCCGATCACCAACATCTATTCCTCTTACCTGAAAGAAGAGCAGGGACGTCTCTACATCGATCATGTACGAGGTGTCTATAACGTAATGAAACGGGTGGCCGAGAACTATCCGAACGTTGCCATGATGCTTTGTTCCGGTGGTGGAGCCCGTTGCGACTACGAGGCACTGAAATATTTCACAGAGTTCTGGTGTAGTGACAATACCGATCCGGTAGAGCGTCTGTACATCCAGTGGGGCTTCTCCCAGTTCTTCCCGGCCAAGGCCATGTGTGCACACGTCACCAGCTGGAACAAGGCCACTTCCGTCAAATTCCGTACAGATGTCGCTTCGATGTGTAAGTTAGGCTTCGACATCGGTCTGAAAGAGATGAGTGCCGACGAGCTGAGCTATTGCCAACAGGCTGTCGCCAACTGGAAACGGTTGCAACCCGCCATCATGGATGGTGACCAATATCGTCTGTTGTCACCCTACGAACATAATCACATGGCTGTCAACTATGTCAGCAAAGATGCCAACAAGGCTGTCCTGTTCGCATACGACATCCATCCCCGTTTCCAAGGCAAATTGCCGGTTGTCAAATTGCAGGGACTGGATCCCAACAAGTTCTACAAAGTGGAAGAGATCAACCTGATGCCCTCTGCCAAGTCTCGTCTGAAAGCCAACGGCAAGGTATATTCCGGTGACTACCTGATGAAAGTGGGTCTCGAAGTCCTGACATTCTTACAGACACAGAGCCACGTTATTGAACTGACAGCACAATAAGAATTATATACTTCAATTGTTCAGAGAACCGTCTGCCCTCCCCGACAGGCGGTTCTTTCTATTTATACAACTTTCACATCTGTCTGACAATGATGGCCGTTTTCGGACAGAAATCGCTATATTTGTCCCCATAAACTCCTAATAAAGCAAGAAATGAAATTTTCATCACGATTCCATCGAGCCTGGGCCCTTCTGCCGGGTCTGCTGCTGCTTTTTACAGCCTGTTCAAAAGAGCAGATTTATCATTTATCGGACTACGGACTGACACCGGGCGAAGAGAACAACAGTTCACCTGTCATAGCCGCCGCACTGAAACAGATCGCCGCTTCCTATGATCCGGAAAAACCCTGCAAGATCATACTGCCCAAGGGATGCTATCATTTCTATCCGGAAGCATCGACCGAACGGGTCTATTATATCTCCAATCATGATCAGGACAACCCGAAACAGGTCGGTTTGGCATTCGAACACTGGAAGAATATTGTCTTTGACGGACAAGGATCAGATCTGATCTTCCACGGACGGATGTTGCCGGTCTCACTGATACACTCCGAAAACTGCACACTGAAGAATTTCAGTATCGACTTCGCCAAGCCGCATATCGGACAAGTACAAGTGCTCTACAACGACACGGCCAATGCCGTGATCACCTATGAAATTGCTCCGAACGTTGACTATGAGGTCCGTGACTCTGTGCTTTATTTCAAGGGAGAGGGATGGGAACTTACGCCCGGATCCTGCATCGCCTTCGAAGAGAAGACACGCCGCCTGATCTATCAGACCAGCGACACTTGGATCAAAGTAAAAGGTATCGAAGAGATTGCCCCGCGTCAGATCCGTGCAGAGGGATGGAAGAATCCGCGGTTAGTGGCCGGATCCGTTCTGGCAATGCGAGGTTGGGAACGTCCGGCGCCGGGTCTCTTCATGGCCTACGACAAGAGCACCACTTTGGAGAACATCCAAGTACACTATGCGGAGGGTATGGGACTGTTGGCCGAGATGAGTGAAGACATCATATTGGACGGATTCTCCGTCTGTCTCCGGGGTGAACAGGATCCGCGTTACTTCACTACACAGGCCGATGCCACCCACTTCTCCGGCTGTAAAGGAAAGATCATCTCCCGCAACGGTCTGTATGAGGGCATGATGGATGATGCCATCAATGTGCATGGCACCTATCTGAAAGTAGTAGGCTGCGAAGGCGACAAGACGCTGATCGGGCAATACATGCACCCGCAATCCTACGGATTCCTGTGGGGCGAAATGGGAGACAGTGTCCAGTTCCTCAACTCCAAGACCATGGAGATAACCGGCACAACCAACCGTATCGCCTCCATTGAGGCCATTGACAAACCGGTCGATCAAGGCGTGACCCAGTTCCGCATCACCTTTGAGAAGGCACTCGATCCCGCTATCCATCCGGAAGGCAGTTACGGCATCGAGAATCTGACCTGGACACCGGAAGTGTTGTTTGAAAAGAACACCATCCGCAACAATCGTGCACGAGGTTCACTGTTCAGTACACCCCGCCCGACCGTTGTCCAGTATAATCTGTTTGATCACACCTCCGGTACGGCCATCCTGCTCTGTGGTGACTGCAACGGCTGGTTTGAAACCGGCGCTTGCCACGATGTCCTGATCCGCCGTAACCGATTCGTCAACTCGCTGACCAATATGTTCCAATTCACCAATGCCATCATCTCCATCTATCCGGAGATCCCCGACTTGGAGCACCAGCAGCAATATTTCCATTCCAACATTGTCATTGAAGAGAATGACTTCGAAACGTTCGACCAGCCGATTGTCTATGCCAAATCGGTTGACGGACTGGTTTTCCGCAGGAACACTATCCAGCAGAACAATGACTATCCGGCTTTCCACTGGAACAATCATCGCTTCCTGTTGGAGCACGTCACAAACTGGGAAATGGAAGAGAATCATTTCGACGGAGGCTTTGACGGGGCCACCGATCTCATAAACAAATAAGACATGAAAACCTTTTGGATCATCCTCCTGCTCATCTGTCTCCTCAGCCGGGCAGGAGTGGCTCAAGTGGCGGAAGCCACAACTGACAGTGTCAAACCCCGAATTCCCTTGGTGGAATATCATTTCAAGCCCACTTCGCTCATACTCCCCGCCTCGCTGATTACCGTCGGTGCCATCGGAACGGCCATTGACGGCATGAATGACTTTCATCTCCTCTCCCGGAAAGACTCGGTCAAGCAGATCCGGATTGACGACTATATGGAATGGGGTATGTTGGGCTGGGTCTTTGTCTGCGATCTGATGGGCAAAGAGAAACACAACTGGGTGGATCAGCTCTGTTTGGTGGCATTGGCAGAATGCATCAATGGCGGTACCACCCATCTGTTGAAACATAGCATTGACGAAATACGTCCGGATGGCACACCTCACTCATTCCCTTCCGGTCACACGGCCAACTGTTTCTTAGGTGCCCACATGGCATATAAAGAATTTAAGGATAGCAATCCCTGGCTGGCCTATTCAGGATATGCGTTAGCGACAATGGTCGGTGTGTCACGTATCTACAACAACCGGCATTGGGTGGCTGACGTGCTGGCAGGTGCCGGCATCGGCATTGCCTCGGTGGAACTCGCCTATCTCCTCTATTTTCCGATCCGCAATGCCATCGCCAAGAAGGTGAACCAACGGCAGGCCAAGAACTGGGTCTTCACTCCTACCTTCCAACCGCAGGGAATGGGATTCTATGTCGCCTATTCGTTTTGACCAGCCTTTTGCTGTAACGCCAACAGCTGATCCAACAGCTGACGGTCGTTGGAGAGTCGTGGGATTTTGTGTTGTCCGCCTAATTTCCCTTTCTCGGACAGCCATTGGTAGAACAGCCCTTCGCGGGCGACAATCACTTCCAAGGGCTGGAGGGAAATCTCTTTGTAGCGTTTGGCCTCATAATCGGAATTGACAGCCTGCAACGCCTGATCCAGCTGACGGGCAAACTGTTCGATAGAACAAACTGGAAGTGTATCAAACTCAATCAACCATTGATGACGCCCTTTCGCCTTGTCGAGCAAAAAAAGCGGAGCCACTGTATATTCCCGTACTTTTGCTCCCGTTTGCCGACAGGTTTCTGCCAGCGCCTTGTCGGCATTGTGCACCATCAGCTCCTCACCGAACGCATTGATAAAATGGCGGGTACGACCGCTGATGATAAATTTGTAGGGACGGCAAGAAGTGAAGCAAACCGTATCGCCAATGAGATAACGCCAAAGACCGCCGGCAGTAGAGATGACCATTGCATAATTCTTCCCGACCTCCACATCTCTCAACGGCACCAGTGTCGGATGCTCCTTCCCGATCTCATGAAGGGGCATGAACTCGTAAAAGATCCGATAGTCGAGCATCAACAGAAGCGACGGATCCGCCAGATTGTCCTGAATCCCGAAAAAGCCTTCCGATGCATTGTAAATCTCTTCGTAGTGCATCCGGTCAGAAGGAATCAACATGCGATATTGTTCCCGATAGGGGGCAAAACTGATGCCACCGTGGAAAAACACTTCCAGATTGGGCCAGACCTCCGTCAGGTAGCTGCGTCCTGTTTTCTCCAGCACAGCCTTGATCAGCACCAGCATCCAGGAAGGCACACCGGACAGATTGTTGACATCCTTCCGACAGACCTCATTGACAATCGCCTTGATCTTGCTTTCCCACTCATCCATCAAGATGATCCGTTTCTTCGGAACCCGCACCAGATTGACCAGCGGATTGAGATTCTGCAACAGGACTGCCGACAAGTCTCCGCAATGGACCGATGCATTCACGGAGGATGGGCTATGACTGCCACCCAGAATCAACCCCTTATGGGAGAAGAAATGACTCTCCGGACAGTTACGCAGATAGAGCGCCACACTGTCGAATCCACCCCGATAGTGGCATCCACACAAACACTCCGAAGAGACCGGGATAAATTTACTCTTGTCACTTGTCGTTCCACTGCTCTTGGCAAACCAACGGACCTTCGATGGCCACAACAGATTCCGTTCTCCATTGACCATACGGAGAATGTCCGGCTTCAACTCATCGTATGTACTGACCGGGACACGCTCGGCAAAAGTTTCGTAACGGTCTATACTGTGATAATCATATCGAGTTCCCCACACTGTCTTCTCGGCCTTCTGCAACAGATAATGAAGCTGTTGCTCCTGGATCGCCTCCGCATCTTGTGCAAATCGTTCAATCGCCTTTTGCCGAGGAGAGAAAACAAGTGAAAGAGATTTCGTGATAATATCCATACGCATTCAGACTGATTGACTCGCAAACTTACAGAAAAAGTAGGAATAAACGAATAAAGCAGGAGAATATATGGCAAAAAGCCATAGGATTTGTCGGGTAGAATCCATATATTTGTCAACTCATATCAAAATGACAGCAAATGAGACTCATTCATCTCTATCTCATCATGGTCGGATTCTTTTTGGTAACCTCCTGTAATCAAGAGGAATTGATCGACCCCAAAATCGCACCCCGAACCGTCTTGGTCTATGTGGCGGGTGACAACAATTTAAGCACATACGGCGAGAGGAATATCCGGAGCATGATCAGCGGTGCCGGACAGGGACATCTGAACGGAGGGAATCTATTGGTCTATTTCGATCCGAACAATGCGGATCCGATGTTGTTGCAGGTGAAAGAGGGAAAAGACGGGAGCGCGTATGCCGACACGTTGCAACGCTATCCGGAACAGAATTCCATGGATCCGACAATCCTTCGGAGCATTCTGGAAGAGGTCACGCTCCGTTTCCCGGCTGAAAAGCAGGGATTGGTCCTATGGAGCCACGGTACGGCTTGGTTACCCAGCCCGTTAAGCAGCTATCTGCGCTCGTTCGGTGATGACAAAGGGAGTGTCCTGTCCATTCAGGAGTTGGCCCAGGCATTGCCGGATCATGTATATGATTTCATTCTCTTCGATGCCTGTTACATGGGTAGTTGGGAAGTGTTGTATGCCTTGCAAAACAAGGCGGATTTTCTGATTGCCTCCCCAACGGAAGTCATGGCCTCCGGATTCGTATATGATCAGTCGATCCAGCCGATGTTCAAACAGCCCATCGACTTGGAGACCATCTGCCGGACATTCTACAACTATTACAATGGACTGACCGGACTCAACCGCTCCGGAGCGGTAGCCCTGTATGACCTGAAGGCCCTGCCGGCGTTAGCCTCCTGCTGCCAAGCCATTCTGCAAGGGAAGCAAGAGACCCTGCTGACCCTGCTACCCCAACAGCTCCAAGCCGTGGATTATCTGTCCAACTATTATCATTTCCTGTTTGACATGAGCGACATCATCCGGCAGGTGGCGACAGACGAAGCGTATCAGACATACAACAGTTGTCTGGAAGCTGTGGTCCGCTATAAAGCCACAACCCCGAACATCACCTTCGGCTACAGCGGGAATCCGCAGATCGCTTTCGAGCGTTATTCGGGGTTGTCGATGTATCTTCCACAGGCTGACTGTATCAAGCTGAACGACTGGTATGCCCAAAACACAGCCTGGGGTATGTTACTTTCCGGCTTGTAAAATCCGGATCTCATCCGGTGCATCCACCACACTGTGGAGTGTTCCGTCCGGTTGTTTCTCGTGACGGATCTTCACGACACCATACGGAGTAGGGAAACAACCTTCCGCCCACTGCAGACTGCCCAAATGAGGTTCGATCCGCAAGGTGCGGCATCCCGGTTCCACCACCTTCACGCCCAACACATACTCAGTCAGCCAAGAGGTCGGACCCGAAGCCCAGCCATGACACAAGCTATGGCGGAAACCTTTATAGCAATAAGCACCGAAATCGCCATGAATATCCCTCTTGCCGGCCGGTACCGGTTCGTCAATCGGGGCTGCATCGGGCAGCCAATCCAGATTGAAGTCCTCCCAAAAGGTGGTTGCTCCCAAATCGAGCATGGCACCCCAAAACTGGCGGATCACCTGCATGGCACCTTCATAATCTCCACCCTCAGCCATGGCACGCAGCATATAATAGCCATAGAAGGTGGAGAAACCCCGGCCACCGCCCTGCGACAAAAAGCGTTGATTCGCCTCCTTCGGATCCATCAGACCTGACAATGCCAAAAGAGCTGCTGCCTGTTTCTGTCCGGGAGCCTCCGGAGCCAAGGTGGATTTCAACAAGGGCTTGATCACCTTCGGAGCCGCCTGGATCATTTTCAGACGCAACGTCCGGCAAGCCTGTGCCAGGCTGTCCTCGCCCAAGATGGTACACAACTCATCACCTGCCTGCATGCCTTGTACCATCAGAGCCTGTAAACCGGCATGAATCGCCGTCGGGTTCTCCTGTGTAGGCCAGTCGAGGAATCGTCCCTCGGCCATCTTCTCCACACCCTGCTCATCGGCCTGGGTCAACAAGATCCGCAACAGATCGGTCAGATACTCCCGCTGCTGACGCAGATAGTCCAGATCCCCCTGATAGTAATACCAATCACGATGCACCAGAATCCACCAGATGGAATAGCTGCTGATAGAACCCATCCACAACGGCAAGGGGGTGGTGTCGCGCATCAGGTCCAGACTCTTCGGCACCACTTCGTTATAACCGAACACGGTGTTGATGGCCATTACTTCCGGATGCATATCGCCCATCCAGACCAACCGGTCGCGTTTGATGCCATCCCACAGGTATTCCTGCATATTGAGATGCACCGTATAGGCACCCGTCTGCCATATCTGATTCAACCGTTCGTCATCGCAACGGAAGGAGCCTTTGTAGGGAATATCCCGAAAAGTCGAGATGGCCCGGATCTCTTTCAGATGCAACTCGACCGAATCATCCAACAGATCAATGCGGACAAAACGGAATCCGGAGTTGCCCACCTCCTGCACACCCAGCCAAGGCACGCGGATCACAAAGTCACGAAGGGCATGATCGTTAGTCGCCCCATTCTGTCCGTCTATCTCACACATGGCCTCACTGACCGACTCTCCCAAACGGATCCGGACAGCCACCGGCTCATGTGATACAGGCATACCCGTCACAATCTGCAATCCACCCTGCAACTCTTTTCCAAAATCCAACAGGAGTGACGGGTGCCGGTTGGCCGTACTGCGCAACGTAGTGATCGACAGATTGGTCAGATCGGCCTGGCCATTGCCCGGTTTGAGCAACTGTTCCACATTGGACATCAACTCAGCCTCCTGCTGCCAGACAATCCGTGTCGGCGGCAGATAGAGTCGGGTACGACTGTCGCGCTGTTGTGCTCCTAACGGACCGACACAACACAAGCTTATCAAAAAAGCTACAATACAATTTTTCATCCTACATTTATATAATAATGGCGCCAGTGAAAAAGACATTGGCGCCATTGTAAGTATTTAGAAATAGAGCTTATGCCACAAAGCTTATTTTACGCAACCGGCACAACGCGGCTTGATCTGCTTGAAGAAATCGTTGCCCTTGTTGTCCACCAGAATGAATGCGGGGAAGTCCTCCACTTCGATCTTCCAGATAGCTTCCATGCCCAGTTCCGGATACTCCACACATTCGATGCTCTTGATGTTGTTCTGTGCCAAGATAGCAGCCGGACCACCGATAGAACCCAGGTAGAATCCGCCATGCTTCTTACAAGCATCCGTCACCTGCTGGCTGCGGTTACCCTTGGCCAACATAATCATGCTGCCTCCATGGCTCTGGAACAGATCCACATACGGGTCCATACGGCCGGCTGTCGTCGGTCCCATAGAACCACAAGCCATGCCTTCCGGAGTCTTGGCCGGACCTGCATAATAGATCGGATGATCTTTGATATACTGCGGCAACTCTTCGCCCTTGTCCAGACGCTCTTTCAGTTTGGCGTGTGCAATGTCACGGCCCACGATGATGGTTCCGTTCAGAGAGAGACGGGTAGCCACCGGATATTTATCCAATACCTTCAGGATCTCTGACATCGGTTGGTTCAAGTCGATCCGTACGGCATTGCCCTCACCGGCCTGACGCAACGCTTCCGGAATCAGTTCGCCCGGATTGCTATCCAGCTTCTCAATCCAGATTCCCTCCTTGTTGATCTTACATTTAATGTTGCGGTCTGCAGAACAGCTGACACCCAAGCCGATCGGACAAGAGGCACCGTGACGCGGCAAACGGATGATACGCACATCATGTGCCATATATTTACCGCCGAACTGGGCACCGAGACCGATATTGTGTGCCTCTTCGAGCACTTTCTTTTCCAGTTCTACATCACGGAAGGCACGACCGAACTCATTGCCTGTCGTCGGCAGTTCATCGTAGTAGTGTGTAGAAGCCAACTTCACAGTCAGCAGGTTCTTCTCAGCAGAAGTACCTCCGATGACAAATGCAATGTGGTAAGGAGGACAAGCCGCCGTACCCAATGTCTTCATCTTTTCCACCAGGAAGGGAACCAATGTACCCGGATTCAGCACCGCCTTGGTCTCCTGATAAAGATAGGTCTTGTTGGCTGAACCACCCCCCTTGGTCACACAGAGGAATTCATATTCCATACCTTCCGTAGCCTCGATGTCGATCTGCGCCGGCAGATTACACTTCGTGTTGACCTCATCATACATGTTCAACGGAGCATTCTGTGAATAACGCAGATTCTCTTCGGTATAGGTCTTGAACACACCCTTCGACAAAGCCTCTTCATCGCAATAGCCTGTCCACACCTGCTGGCCCTTCTCACCATGGATGATAGCCGTTCCCGTGTCCTGACACAAAGGCAACTGACCCTTCACGGATACTTCCGCATTGCGCAAGAAGGTCAAGGCTACATATTTATCATTGTCACTGGCTTCCGGGTCATTCAAAATCTTGGCTACTTGCAGATTGTGAGCCCGACGAAGCATAAATGAAACATCACGGAAAGCAGCGTTGGCCATAGCTGTCAAACCCTCTTTCTCGATCTTCAAAATCGGTTTCCCTTCAAACTCAGAAACGGAAACATAATCTTTTGTAAGCAAATAATACTCTGTTGGATCCGGTCCCTTCTGGAACATCGGTTCGTAATGAAACGGAGGTGTTGCCATATTTCTATACAATTTATATTGGTTGATGAATATCGATCATTTTTTTGACACACAAACTTAGACAAAAATCCTGAGATGCAAACCAAGGAAATCCTTATATTTGTGCCGTATGAGAAAGTTTGTCCTAATTTCGTTGTTATTGGGCTTTTCCGTCGCCTCTCTCTGGGCACAAGTCAGCCACGGAGGACGCCCGTTGCCGCTCTCTGCACTGCGCAGTGCAGAACAGGACTGGTTTGTAGAGATGCCCTCGTTTGACTTGGCCGAACAGTTACGCATCGATTCGTTGGAGGAACGCGACCTGCGTAGCGGTTTCCACTTTGCCTACAAATTCATGACGGAGTATCATCGGGATAATTCCGGTGTCCATTTCACCCTGCCCGACGGGACAAAGGTCTGGCGCTTAGGGATCCGGTCGGCCGGAGCCCGTTCCCTGAATCTGCTGTTCACGGAATATGAGTTGCCGGAAGGGGCACAACTCTTTCTCTACAATGCCGACCAGAGCCAGGTGTTGGGTGCCTTCAACCACCTGAACAATTCCGAACGGGCCATCTTGCCTACAGCCCCCATTGAGGGAGAAGAGCTGATCGTGGAATATCAGGAGCCGGCCCGGGCCGCTTTCCGGGGTCGGTTAGTCATCGGAGAGGTCAATCATGGCTATCGTTCCCTGCGGGGGGTGGAACCGGCCAATCCCTACTCATCGCTGCAATGCATCCCCTCTCCCATCTGCTACCAAGACAGCACGGAAACGTATGACCCAACCAGCCGAAGCGTGGTGCTTTTGGTCATCAACGGCACACTCTATTGCACCGGCGTCCTGGTCAACAACACCAGCCACGACGGGACTCCCTATCTGTTGACCGCCTCCCATTGTCTCAACAACAATTTCCGGCTCGACAACCCCGACTATGCCGAAACAGCCGGCACCATTGTCAGTTTTTTCCAGTATGAAAGTCCGCTTTGTGCCTCTCCCCTCTCCGGCACGGAAGAGCTGTCCATGGCCTCTGCCCGTTTCTGTGCAGTCAACGAGACACACGATATGCTGCTGTTGCAACTGGAGGAGCTGCCCCCTGTCTATTATCGTCCTTATCTGGCCGGATGGAATCGCAGCCGGATAGACCGCGCTCCGTATGCTTGCATCCAACATCCGTTGGGCAGTCCCAAAGGGCTTGCGCTGGAAACAGACACATTGATTTATGAGACATTTGACATTCCCGAATATCCCTTTGCCGAAAAGGGACATCTGCATGTGAGCACATGGGAAGTAGGCTGTACGGCAGCCGGATCGTCCGGATCACCCCTATTCGACTCCCGGCAAGCCCTCATCGGACTGCTCTCCGGTGGACAATCCTCCTGTAAATCCCCTCAAAACGATTATTTCTATTCGTTGGGTAAAGCCTGGGCTCCCGCTGACGAAAAGGATCGCCAGTTGAAAGGCTGGTTAGATGCAGCCGGCACGGGAAATTCCTCCTGCATGGGACTTGACCCCTACGCCGATGCCCCTTGCCAACGATCCAGCCATGTACGGGAAAGCGGACAGACAGACTCCGTAGAGGTCATGCTCTCTTCACAAGGTTTTCCGCTGTTCGGATCAGACGGACAATCGGATCTGGAATTTGCCGAGGCCTATCACAGCAA
This sequence comes from Parabacteroides sp., assembly GCA_051870655.1. Classification (GTDB taxonomy): domain Bacteria; phylum Bacteroidota; class Bacteroidia; order Bacteroidales; family Tannerellaceae; genus Parabacteroides. The sequence goes on from JBJECC010000126.1 coordinate 29,686, forward strand.
CGGTCCCGCCACGTTGTATGGCGTCTATTTAGTCACTCCCGATTTGGGCAGCCAATACCGCAACCTGCAGGTGGAGATCCAAGTGTATGCGGGCGACCGGCAGCCGACCGAACTGCTACACAGCGAACCCTTCCAACCGGCCTATTGCCATTACAACACCTCCGACAAGACCTTTCAAGAGAGCACCAAAAGCCTCTATTCCGCCCAAGAGAGTTTTGTCCGCTTCTCGGAACCGGTCTCTGTGAACGGCGATTACTTCATCAGTTTTCGTGTGGTTGGGGAAACGGCTGACAGTTACTTCTCCGTCTATCATCTGCCGAAAGGGGTGACCACCCACAACACGGCCTGGATCCGTACCGGTGACCAATGGCAAGAGGCCACCGATTATCCGCAGGCCCGTTTCAGCACCTCGTTCTACATAGACCCTGTCTGGCAATATGGATCGTGGGTAGCAGTCGAACCGGTCATCACCCCTTCTGAGATCCGCCTCATCCAGGATCGGACAGCACACCTACTGGAGATCCACTTGCCCCAGGGAGAAACAAGGGCAGACTTCACGCTGACCACTCTAAGCGGACAAATCTGCCATCGTCAGACCCTCCAAGAGGGACAGATCCGGATCCCAACCCACCGATGGCCGACGGGCCTCTATGTGGTTGAAATCCGATGCGGTACACATCGATTGACACAGAAGATCGGGTTGTAGAGAATAAAGTGCGCAAGTTTTCTTTAATAAGTATTAATTATTAAGTTTTTAGGGAAGCAAACAAACTTGCAAAGGAAAAAAAGCCTTAGTTTTGCAAGTTGAAGGCTTAAAGGAAAGAATATACAATAACAGTAACATTAAAACAAACAATTAAATTATGAACAAAAAGTTTTTATTGCCATTCTTTGTATTGGCAGCCATTCTGACCTTTTCTTCTTGTTCAAACAAGTTGAAACCGTTGGCAGAAGAGTACATCAAGGCTGAGCCGCAGCCGTTGGAAGCAATTGGTGGTAAGGTTCCTGTAACGATCAATGCTACATTCCCCGCAAAGTGGTTTAACAAGAATGCGGTTGTAACCGTTACTCCGGTGTTGCGTTATGAAGGTGGTGAAGCTTGGGGTACAGCTTACACATACCAGGGTGAAAAGGTAAAGGGTAACAACCAGGTGATCCCGCAGAAGGCTGGTGCCAATGTAACGATGAAGTCTGCTTTCACGTACAAGCCGGCCATGAAGAAATCTGAACTGTATCTGACTTTTGACGCAAAGATCAAAAACAAGACTGTCAAACTGCCCGATGTAAAGATCGGTGAAGGCGTGATCGCTACTTCTGCTTTGGCAGATGCCGCTACTGCTAACGCAGCCATCGCAGCTGACAAGTTCCAGCGTATCATCAAAGAGGCTCACGATGCAAACATCATGTTCTTGATCCAGCAGGCAGAACTCCGCTCCAAAGAGTTGAAGAAGAGTGAAATCGCTGACTGGAAAGACTTGGTGAAGAATGCTGACGAGGCTCCGAACCAGAATGTAGCCGTTGAGATCCAGGCTTATGCCTCTCCTGATGGTGGTGTGAAGCTGAACACTGGCTTGGCTGAAAGACGTGAAAGCAACACTTCTAAATATTTGAACAAGGAGTTGAAGAAGATGAAGATCGATGTTCCGGTTGACGCTAAATACACAGCTCAGGACTGGGAAGGCTTCCAGGAATTGGTTTCAAAGTCTAACATCCAGGATAAGGATCTGGTTTTGCGTGTTCTCTCTATGTATCAGGATCCGGAACAGCGCGAACAGGAGATCAAGAACATCTCTGCCGTATTCAGCACATTGGCTGAAGAGATCTTGCCGCAGTTGCGTCGTTCTCGTTTGATCGCCAACATCGAAATCATCGGTAAGTCTGACGATGAAATCTCTGCATTGGCAAAGAGCAACCCGAAAGAGTTGAACATCGAAGAAATTCTGTATGCTGCTACATTGACAAACAGCGCAGCTGAGAAGGCAGCTATCTACAACAAGGCTTCTGAACTCTATCCGAGCGACTACCGTACATGGAACAACGTCGGTATGATGGCATTCCGCGCAGGTGATCTGGCTAAGGCTGAACAGATGTTCAACAAATCAAACTCTGTAAAGAACAATCCGGAAGCTAACATGAACTTAGGTTTGATCGCATTGACAAAGGGTGATCAGGCTAAGGCTCAGCAGTTGTTCGGTAGCGCTTCTGGCGTAGCTGAATTGAGCGAAGCTCTGGGCGTTCTCTATCTGCAGCAGGGTGAATGGCAGAAGGCTGCCAACTCATTCGGTTCTGTTAAGTCTAACAACGCTGCTCTGGCTCAGATCCTGACAAAGGACTACAGCAAGGCTTCTCAGACTTTGAACGCAGTTCCGAATCCGGATGCAATCACTTCTTATCTGAAGGCTATCGTGGCTGCTCGTACAAACGATGCAAACGGTGTAGTAAGCAACTTGAAGTCTGCTATCGCTGCTGACAAGTCATTGGCGAAGGAAGCTGCTATCGACTTGGAATTTGCCAAGTATGCAGCTAACAGCGATTTCGCTGCTTTGGTAAAATAATCACACTAAATAGGTAAAGAAAGGGTACGCCCGATAAGAAGGCGTACCCTTTTTTTATGGATGTAACGATGAAGATAGGTACTATTGACTTAGGAGAACGTCCGGTGATGCTGGCACCGATGGAGGATGTGACAGACATCTCGTTCCGCTTGATGTGTAAACAGTTTGGTGCAGACATGGTCTATACAGAGTTTGTATCGGCCGATGCCTTGATCCGCAGTGTCAACAAGACACAGCAGAAGCTGAACGTATCGGAAGAGGAGCGTCCGGTGGCCATCCAGATCTATGGACGCGACGTAGCCTCCATGGTAGAGGCAGCCCAGATCTGTGAAGCAGCCCATCCGGACCTGATTGACATCAACTTCGGATGTCCGGTGAAGCGGGTGGCAGGCAAAGGAGCCGGAGCCGGTCTGCTTCGCAACATTCCGTTGATGCTCGACATTACACGCGAGGTAGTCAAGGCCGTCCATATCCCCGTGACAGTCAAGACCCGCTTAGGTTGGGACATGAACAACCTGGTCATCGTGGAGCTGGCCGAACAATTGCAGGACTGTGGCATTGCGGCACTCTCCATCCACGGACGGACCCGTTCACAGATGTACACCGGAGAGGCGGACTGGCGACTGATCGGTGAGGTGAAGAACAATCCGCGGATGCAGATTCCCATCATCGGGAATGGAGATGTCACATCGGCGGAAATCTGCCGGCAACGCTTCGAAGAGACCGGAGTCGATGGTGTCATGATCGGACGGGGCAGCATCGGACGCCCATGGATCTTCCGCGAAGTAAAACATTTCCTCCAGACCGGCGAACCCTTGCCGAAAGAATCTTTCACATGGTATCTCGACATACTGAAAAGACAGGTTGAACAGAGTGTGGAACGGTTAGACGAACGGAGAGGCATCCTGCACATCCGACGTCACCTGGCCGCTACTCCTCTTTTCAAGGGTATCCCTGATTTCCGGCAGACACGGATCGCCATGCTTCGGGCAGAGACAGTGGAAGCTTTGTACGAAATTCTTGATAAAATTCCACAAACCTATGGATTTGCCTGAATTGAGGCTTGATTTGTGTCAAATTGTGCACAAAATAGAGCAAAGAAATGGAATTTGACAGAAACAACTATTGCATATTCCACGAATGCCCGTTATATTTGCAGTGAGTTTTTTTCATAGTATTTTAGATCTAAGGTTAACAAGTCTTTGCAAAGGAGGAGTCGTGAGACTGTTTCGTTGAGAAGCATAGAAAAGCCGTTCCGACCATGAGTCGAGACGGCTTTTTAAGTTTTTCCCATCACACATCCATTTTTTTTCTATCCATCATGTAACGTGTCTGCCGTTTTTTCCGTCTAATAGAATAGAAACAATTAATCTCAGGTCATATGAAAACATTTGGATTATGGATAGCCGCTCTGTTATGTCTATCCACTGGCTTGGCAGAAGCCAAAAGTATCAAAGGTAATGGAAAGGTTGAGACACGAAACATTTCCATTGAATCGTACAACCAGCTTGACATCAAAATTCAGGAGGAGCGTACGGTGTCTTTCTTCTCCTTCTCTTCACACGAACCCTCCGTCTGCCTCTACTCGCAACAGGGGAAAGCCTCGCTCCAGATCACCCTCGACGAGAATCTGTTTGAACACATCATTGCTAAGGTGATGAATGGAAAATTACTTTTGGCCACTCCCGAAGGGACCCGCATCACTCCGACGCAACTGCAGATCAAGACAGGTTCCCAGGAGCTCACGCTTGTCAATGTGTCACGAGGGATAGACTTCCAGCTACAGACCCCCTTCAAAGGAACTGATCTGACCATCAATGCGTCCGGTGGATCAGACATCCGGATGGAACAGGCCGTCACATTACAGAGCTGCCTATGCAACAACAGCGGTGGATCGGACATCTACCTGACCCAGCTGACTTGTGATCTGTTGGAAGCCAACGCCAGTGGAGGCAGTGATGTCATTTTAAACGGGAAAGCCAAGCGGGCACGAATGAATGGATCAGGAGGATCGGACATCAAAGCCTACGACTTCCTTGTGAACCAATTGGATTGCAATACCTCCGGTGGCAGTGATGCGTATGTCTATGCGGTAGAGACCCTGAATGCCTCAGCCAGCGGGGGCAGCGACATCCACTACAAAGGAACGGCTCAAGTCCACGAATCAGCATCCGGAGGATCGGATATTGACAAAGAGGAATAAGTTTTTGATGGAGAATAGTCCCGAATTGACTATTTAATTCTAAATTTGCAGAAGGCTATAGGCCGAATATAGTATTCACTTAAATAGTACAAGCGTATGAAAAGAATGGGATGGCTTTGGATGGCACTCAGTTTCTGCTGTCTAAGCATGGCTGTACACGCGGCCGATCGTGTGAAAGGAGATGGAAAACTGACCACAAAATCTATTACGATTGATGACTTCAATGCCGTCAAGATGGATGGCGTGATCGATTTTACGTATGTACAGTCAGACGAGGCATCTACAATTGAGATTACCATCGACAGCAATCTGCACCCATATATCAACATAGAGGTCAAAGACCGTGTCTTGTCCATCGATTTCAAAGGGGCCAAAGTGGATCACTACACGAAGTTTATCGTGAAGACCAATTCCCGCTGGCTCAGTGAGGCACGTGTGTATGGCAACGCCAACTTCATGGTGGAAAGCAAGATCACAGGTGACGAGCTGAAGATCAAGACGAACGACAACAGTCTGGTGCAGTTCAAAAAGCCGGTCAAGGTGGGCAAGCTGGATTTGAACGTATCCGGCAGTGCCAACATTGTTATGGCAGACATACAGGCTGGGAAGGTGGATTGCGATATCAACGGCTCCGGATCCATCACGGTCAAGAGCGGCAGCGTCAACGAGGGCTCCTTTAATGTGTTGTCAAGCGGCGATATGCACGCATTCGGCCTGCAGGTCAAACAGGCTAACTGCAATATGAAAGGTAGCGGTACCATTGAGATACATGCGACGGACAATTTAAAAACCAGCGTGGTCGGAAAAGGAAAGATCCGCTACAAAGGTTCTCCGAGCATGGACAAGAATTTCGTAGTCGGCAAAGGCTCGGTGGAACAGGTCAAATAAAAAAGGCCTACAACCATCCTTCTTGCCGATACCAGGCAATCGACTCCTCCAGTCCCCGACGGAGCGGATAGTCTGCCTGAAATCCCAAATCATCCTGAAGCGGCGTGACATCACAAATCCAGTTGCGCTGTTTCAGGATGTAATATTTATCACTGTTCAACGTCATGCTGCGTTTTAACCCACGACCGATCCATTCGGAACAGAGACAAGCCAGCCACACCAATGCCAACGGTACCCGCATACGCAGCACCCGTTTCTTCCCCAACAGCTCCTGCACCAAATGGGAGAATGAGGTATCGGTATAGACATCTCCGTCCGCCACAAAATAGTGACGGTTGACAAGCCCCGGCTTCTCCAACGCCAGGAAGACAGCCCGTGCCAAATCTTTCACATATATAAATGTAATCCGTTGCGGAGTGCGTCCGACAGCCAGCTCCAAGCCGGACCGGATACTCTGGATCTGCAGGAAATAGTCCCGCTCGCCCGGTCCATACACGCCGGTAGGCCGCATGATCAGATAAGGAAAATGGCTCTGTTGGCGTACATACTGCTCTGCCTGTAATTTGCTTTTTCCATAGTCCGTATTCGGGCGTTGCGGATCCTCCAACCGGATCGGACGGAAGGTCTGTTCGTCTCCCACCCCGTAACTGCTCAGGCTGCTCATCAAAAGGAATTTCCGGGGTGCACAATCGGCTTGTGCCAGCGCCTCAACCAGCCGACGGGTAAACTCGGCATTCACCCGATAAAAGGCCTGTTTGTCCGTTGTCTTAGTCAGCCCTGCATTGTGCACCACATAGTCCCAGGCTCCTTGTGTATGGGCAAAATCGGCTAACTGACGGGTCAACAGAACCGGATCATGATAGGCCAGATCAATGAAATGGATCCGCGGATCCTGCAAACGGGCCCGACTGCTGTGTGCCCGTACGCCTGCCCATACCTCATAGCCCCGTCGCAACGCCTCCTGCACCAGGAAGCCGCCAATAAACCCGCTGGCACCGGTAATCAATACTTTCTGTTTCATGCGTGATGGGAATGTTTCAACAATACACGATGTGGCCAGTCTCCGTGACCGATCAGCTCAATGGGACAGGCGTAGGTCTCGCCCAACCACTCTTTGGAGATGTCAGCTCCGGCATGATAATGCAACGTCTCGTTCACACAGGCAATGTTCTTCACCATCGACAGCACCGTACCGATGTCATGCGACACCAGGATGATGGCACTCTCCCGGTTGATTTCGCTCAGCAGGGAATAGAAATGGGACTCAAACCGTTTATCGACATAAGAATTGGGCTCGTCCAGAATCAACAGTTGCGGGCGTGAAACCAATGAACGCCCCAACAGGACCCGTTGCATCTGACCGCCTGACAGCTCACCGATCGCCCGATGGCCCAGTTCTTCCAATCCCATCTGATGCAACACCTCTTCTACCCGGTTTTTCTGGTCGGCCGTGAAGTCCCGGAAACGGGGTTTCTCGGCCATCAGTCCGGAGGCCACCACTTCGCGTACGGAGATCGGGAACTTCCGGTCGATCTGGTTCATCTGAGGCAGATAACCGATCTTCAGCGACGAGGTTTCCACTCCCTCCCGATAAAGGCGACGCTCTCCCGAAAAGGGGGAAAGCAGCCCCAAAATCACCTTCAGAAGCGTCGTCTTCCCTCCTCCGTTCGGTCCGATGATTCCCAAGAAGTCATCCGACCAGATGTTGAGCGACACATCCTTCAGCACCACCTTCGAACCGTAGCCGGCTGTGATATGGGAGAGTTCAATCAGCTTTTCCATCTGACAAGGCTTTTGCAATGGTAAGCATCTCACTACGCCAATCCGGGTTCAAGGGATTGATACGCACCAACCGGCATCCGCTCTCCCGGGCAATCAGTTCGGCATTCTTCTGGTCAAACTCCTGCTGCACAAACACCACCTTGACCTGCTTGCTCTTCGCTACATCCAACAGTTGTTTGAGTTGTGCCGGAGAGGGCTCTTTCCCCTCCATTTCGATGCAGAGTTGCGTCAGTCCATATTCGGCAGCCAGATAGGTCAAAGCGGGGTGATAAATGATGAAAGCACTTCCCCTCAACGGCAGCAACAGGCGATCGACCTCACGGCCTGTGGAATCGATTTGCGTCAACAGCTGTTGATAACGGGCTTCATATTCCGCCGCATGATCAGGATCGAGCTGTTGAAAGGCATTCCGGGTATTGCGGGCAATGGTACGCGCCCCTTGGATCGAGTTCCAGATATGCGGGTCAATGCCGCCATGGTGATGGTGGTGGTGATGCTCCGCATGGGTTTCAACCTCTTCTTCTTCCTCCTCCTCTTCCGAAGATTGGATCAGTGAAACCCCTTCCGAAAGATCGAAAATGGGCAATTGGGGATTGTTGGAACGGATATTGTCCATCCACGCCAGTTCAAAACCGATATGGCCGATCTGAAGATAGCCGGCACTCTCGCCCACCTGGATCATCTGACGGGGTGTCGGGTCATAACTCTCCGGACTCTGTCCCGCAGGTACCACACAGTGGACTGCAAACCGGTCGCCTGCTATCTGCTCGGCAAAGAAACGTTGTGGCTCAATCGTCACCGTGACAAGCGGCTGTTTGTTTTCCTGTCCGGCACAACTGCCCAAAGCCCAGCAGGCACACAGCCAGATCAGGCTCCACCCAAAGGTAATTATTCTTATTTTCATTCACTTACATTTATCTGTCCTACATGCTTTATCGCATGCTGCAAAGGTAATAATAAAATTCATCCTAATCATCATGCAGCTCTGTGGATGGGAATTAGGACCACTCGGTTACCCATTTGGGCGACAAAATCAATTTCCAACGTAGAATTATCCTTGCTGTAGTAAAAGAGGGGAATCCTGTCGGAAGCTATCAGCTGTTGAAGGACATAATTCTCTGTGAAAGCTCCTTTATATTCTGAAAAGACTTGATTTCCAATCAAAATATCCGATGCTGGAGCCTCTACCATGGCACCCAAAAGCCCTACATCCAACAAATAGAGCTTAAACGCATTGGCATCCGCATAAAATCTCAAGGGTATTTTCGCCTCTCGCACGCGACATACTTTATGAACCAGTCCTGCATCCACCAACCACTGAATCGCCACCTCAAAATCTTTGGCCCGCGCCCCTTTGCGGATAGCACCATATACAAATTTCTTATTCTCGCGTGCCAGTTGCTCCGGTACAGACTGCCATACCATACGGACACGTTGCAACTCATTGCCTGTATGCTTGGAAATATCCGTCTCATAAGCCAATAATATGTTCCGCTGGATCTGACGTACCTCCTGTACGTTTTTGGTCCGGCAGAAACAGGAAACCGCCTCTGGCATACCTCCCGTGAAATAATAATGCCGTAGCAATTCGATATATCGTTCAGCGAAGGCCTCTTTGAGACGTGTATCATCTGCGCATAGGATGTCTGCCAATGCCCCCTCACCGGAAGCACGTAAAAATTCCATGAAGGTCATCGGATACAGATGGAGGATATCCACTTTCCCAACGGGAAAGGATTCTCCCCGTAGATTCATTACTCCCAAAAGAGAACCTGCTACGACCACATGCAGTTCAGGGCGTTTCTCACAGAAATATTTCAAAGCGGAAACAACCGGTGGAATCTCCTGAATCTCATCAAGAAACAAAAGTGTTTTACCCGCCTCTATCGGTTGGCGTGCAATGGCTGACAGACCCAAAAGGATGCGATCTACATCCACATCTCCTTCAAACAGGATTTCCACTTGCCGGTTTTTATAACAATTGACATAGACAAAATGCTCAAATTCCTGTTCACCAAACCGACTGACAATATAGGTCTTTCCCACCTGACGGGCCCCATACAACATCAACGGTTTCCTGTTGTCTGCATCTTTCCACTTAAGTAGCTCATTATAAATACTTCTTTCCATAAAACTACATTTTTATGAGGGAATATTCCTCACAAATATACACTTTTATGAGGGAATAATTGCCCGAAACATACACTTTTATGAGGGAATGATAGCAGTATGGGAGGGAAAAACAAAGCGGCCCGTTCCTGAAGAAGGAGCGGGCCGCTGACCTATTTAGCTATGAAAGAATTTACTTCACGGCTACTTTTGTACGGATCACGTTCTTGCCCTGTTCGAAGACAATACCGTAGATACCGGCACCGGCAGGAATGCGTGTATCACCACTAATCTCCTGCTGCTTGCTCTGACCATTCATCGAAACGATGGTGATACGGGCAGCACCCTCACACTTCACCACGATCTCACCGTTGCTACCGTAGATATCTACCCCTTCGATAACCTCTGCTTCAGTCGGTGAACCGGAGAAGATTGCCTTGAAGGTATAGCTTGTGGCAGTCACTACCATGTCGAATGTGCTGGCTGTCTCTGTGAGACCTTCCCAACCGACGAACTTACAGCCGGCAACCGGAGTCGCTGTTACGCGGATCTTGTCACCATAGTAGAAGCTCTGGGTTGTGGCTGTTTCGGCACGCAAAGAAGAGAGTTTCGTGATCGTCACGGTACCCATCTGCTTATTCATATTCGACTGATTGGCATTGATGGTCACGACGATCGGTGTCGGAGCTGTACCGGCCTTCATCGTAATCGTGATGCTCTTATTGGCGGTAATGTTACTGATGGTGTATGCACCATTAGTACCTGCGTAAGTTGTCGTACCATCGCTTACTACCAAGTTAGCCAAGTCGGCTGCCAGACCCTTTACAGTGAAGCTGTAAGCAGCACCCTTCTTCACCACATTGCTTGACGGCAATACCAGTTCAATACCCTTCACAGCGGTTGTTACAGAGACGGTGAATTCCTGTTCCATCTCAGCCTTGACAGCGATCGGACCGGCTGTTGTCTTATAGGTATTACCACTGATGGCCACACCATTTACATACAAGGCTTTCAGCTTGTAAGTAGCAGCCGGATTCACTGTAAATGTCAACGTAATGCCAACCGGTACGGTCTGACCGCTCTTATATTCTTTACCGTCTGAACCCTTCACTGTAATCGTGTAAGTTTCGTCAGAAGCGATTGACAGGATGGATTCGTTAGAGATTTCGACATAAGCATCATCCGGTGATACCACATCTTTATAATTGGAATCTTTCGAAACAAATTTGATCGGATACTGTCCATCAGTATTTACAACCGTTGTAGGAGTTACCCATTCAAAGGTACCTTCCACATTAGCAATACCACCGGTCAATACAGCTGAAGACAAGGGCTGGCCCTTACCAATCTTGGCAGGATCATTTGCGTCTGTATTCGGCCAATTAATGATCGTCGGTTTAGCAGGTGTAATAATCAATTTACCTGTAGCAGTAAATGCCTTGTAACCACCAGTAGAAGAAGCGACATCTGCAGGACGAGTAATTGTTACGGTATAAACTCCAGCATTAATAGGAGAAGTCGTAGCAACTCCATTCGGATCCTTATAAGTAACGGTGACATCTTTCCACATATCTGCATTATAAGTAAGACTGGAAGAAGCCCCTTTTTCCTTCACCTCGATAGAGGTTGAACTAAATTCAAAACCTTGAACTTTTCCCGTATATTCTTTCGTATCCTCTGCCGATACTAACACTAGCTCTTTCATTTCACCCAAAGTACCTGTTACTGAAACTGAGAAAATCATCTTCTCTCCAGTTGCTTTTATAGTGTTTTCTGTGAAACTAGAATTTAAATTAGCACCATTCACATCTACCTGAATAACACTGGAATTAGTATAGCCAGTAGCCCCAATTTCAAAAGAAATCGTAGTTCCTTCTGGAACAGAAGAACCAGATGTAATCTCTTTCGTTCCATTGAACATCTTCAAAGAAGTACCGGTCGGAAGTTTAGAATAGATCTCCAGCTTGACAGTCTTGACATTATCGACCTGACCTTTTGCTTTCACATCAATCTTTACCTCTTTTTCAAAGTTCGTATCATAATTTTCGGAACCTGTAGCCTCAGACCAATCCTTATTTACATTATCCTTCAAGTGTAAACGAACAGTAACCACTTCAGAACTATACTTACCTGCTGAAACAGCTGACAATTCCGTACTCTCCTTAACACCACTACCGTCAGCTTTTAATACTTCCCAAACATACTTTTTCGAATCAATTGTTTGTTTAGAAGTGCCACGAAGATACTGAACTGTTCCGCTGCTCTTTATAACATATTTACCATCTGTACCAATTTCAATAGTAGGTTCTGTGGTAACTATAGGCGTTGCAGGATCAATGGTATATTGTATTTCTCCATCATCAATTGTTGTACCATCAGATGCATAAACTACTGATGCTGCTTTATAAATATCATCCGAAGCACGAGAGAAACGTACCTTGTATGTACCTGCTTTATCAAATGCAGTCTTCGAATAATAAACGTCATTTCCACCCAGAGTATTATATTCAACCACTACATTATCCAATCCATTCGGGTCGGTAACATACGGAACAGCCTTAACTGTACCATCATAAACGATCTTACCATTATATTCATGTGCAGGAGTTGAGCCTGATTTAACTTTTGCATCTACCAATATCTTAGCATCACTTTTCTCACTCGTATTAAGAACGAACGTCAATGCTTGATTCGGCATTACAAAATCTGAAATCAAATAAGTAGTTCCAACAGATGCTGTTTCTTTTGATACAATTGTAGTCTTGATCTGCTCTCC
>JBJECC010000127.1:0-10960 GCA_051870655.1 Parabacteroides sp.
ATCTATTTAAATATAATATTATATATTATTTATATATATAATATTATATTATATTATAATATATAATACAAACAGGAATGGATAGACTCTTCCCTAAGAGGAGAATGAGGGTGGGGGACGAAAAAATACGTGGTTTCGCGTTAACAGTTAACACTTCGGTTCAAGGGATCGTTCCACCCGGCTCCTTACACTGTTTGAGCCGGCTCCCATCCCTTATCGAGCGGGTTCGATTGATCGTTTGACCCCGGTATAATCTGTTTGCAAAATCATACATAATCATACACACATGAAACAACAAGCATTGATCAGTTCTTTTTTTGGCTTGACCCTTCTGTTTGCAGGTGGGTGTTCTCAGCCTGCCGGACAGAAACAACCGGAACAAGTAACATATAGTAACCCGGTGATCCGGGTGGCAGCTCCCGACCCTACCGTGATTCATGCCGCAGATGGATTCTATTATTTGTATGCTACGGAGAATATACGTAATGTCCCCATTTTCCGTTCAGCCAATCTGATTGACTGGCAAGAGGTCGGTATCTGTTTTACAGAGGAGACCCGTCCCGATTTCGAGCCGGGTAATCCTGACAACAAGGAGAATGTCCATGCGGCAATTTGGGCCCCGGAGATCCGCTTGATCAAAGGGAAATATGTATTGTTCTATTCCTTGGCCCAGTGGGGTAACCATTGGGTAAGCACCGTTGGCTATGCGGTGTCTGACTCGCCTACCGGTCCCTTTACACCCATGGGAAAGGTGTTCAACAGCCGTGACGTAGATGTCGAGAACTCCATTGATGCCTATTTTTACGAAGAGGGGGAGAAGTCTTACATGCTGTGGGGCAGCTTCCGGGGCATTTATCTGATGGAGTTGGAGGTGACCGATGAGTTACGGATCATTCCCAAATTGGAGACGAAGCAGCAGATAGCAGGTAATGCGTATGAGGGGGTGAACGTGTGGAAACGGGATGGCTTTTATTATCTGATCGCCTCCATAGGCAGTTGTTGTGAAGGCGCCAAAAGTACGTACACCACTGTGGTAGGACGTTCGGAACGTTTGCAAGGTCCCTATGTGGACAGGCAGGGCGAGACGATGCTTGAAAATCATCATGAGGTGATCCTACATGGCGACAGCCTTTTTGTCGGGACCGGACATAATTCCATCTGGGTGGAGGATGAAGCGAAACAGACATGGATGCTCTATCACGCGTTCCAGCTGGACCGGTTGGATGCCCATAGGCAGGTATTGCTGGATCGGATCGAATGGGACGAAGCGGGCTGGCCAGCAGTAAAGGATCAGTTACCATCCCATACAGCCGTTGCTCCTGCATACAATCTTCATAATAATTCTTAAATATCGAGAATTAGTTTGGATTAATCTCTTGTCATAAGGAAACAAATATGTACCTTTGCAGCGTTTTAAGCGCGAGATGTGCAATGAGTACTCCAAGAAGTTGATACATTGGAAGAAAGATGCGGAAAATGCTTGAAACAAACGAAGGAAGTAAATTGAATTATAATACATCAAAAGTTTAAAAAAGAAGAAGAAATGCCTACAATTCAGCAATTAGTTAGAAAAGGAAGGGAAACTTTGGTGGAAAAGGGTAAATCACCCGCATTGGATTCATGTCCGCAGAGACGTGGCGTATGCGTACGTGTTTACACGACTACCCCGAAAAAGCCTAACTCTGCAATGCGTAAAGTAGCGAGAGTCCGTTTGACAAATGGTAAAGAGGTGAACTCTTACATTCCGGGTGAAGGTCACAACCTGCAGGAGCACTCAATCGTATTGGTACGTGGTGGTCGTGTGAAGGATCTTCCGGGTGTACGTTATCACATTGTACGTGGTACCTTGGATACAGCTGGTGTGAATGGTCGTACACAGCGTCGCTCAAAATACGGTGCAAAGCGTCCGAAACCGGGACAGGCTGCTAAGGGTAAGAAGTAAAAAACTACATTCCTTTCAAACTGAGAATTTAAAATTAAGTATTAAAGCTGGTTTGAGTTATTTGGATAGGCTAATGGGTTGAGTAAATGGTTCAGCGGAACCGTTGAAGACTAAGAAAAGGCAACCAAGAACAAAAACGAAATTTTTTTAAGACGACATGAGAAAAGCAAAACCAAAGAAAAGACAGATCCTCCCGGATCCCGTCTTCGGTGATGTAAAGGTTACGAGATTCGTTAACCACTTAATGTATGATGGCAAGAAAAATACTGCCTTCGAAATTTTCTATACTGCATTGGACGCAGTGAAGGCTAAATTGCCGAACGAAGAGAAGTCTGCTCTCGAAATTTGGAAAGCTGCCCTCGATAATATCACACCGCAGGTTGAGGTTAAGTCTCGCCGCGTAGGAGGTGCCACATTCCAGGTCCCTACTGAGATCCGCCCGGATCGTAAGGAGTCCATTTCAATGAAGAATCTTATTATTTTCGCCCGTAAGCGTGGTGGCAAGACAATGGCTGACAAGCTGTCTGCTGAGATTGTAGATGCTTTCAACAACCAGGGTGGCGCATTCAAGAGAAAAGAAGATATGCACCGTATGGCAGAAGCTAACCGTGCGTTTGCTCATTTCAGATTTTAATTAAGCAAATTAGGAGAATAAACAATGGCGACAAAAGCTGACGAACAATTAAAATATACCCGTAACATCGGTATCATGGCTCACATCGATGCTGGAAAGACAACGACTTCAGAGCGTATTCTTTTCTACACCGGTCTGACTCACAAGATTGGTGAGGTGCACGATGGTGCTGCCACAATGGACTGGATGGAGCAGGAGCAAGAACGTGGTATTACGATTACCTCTGCCGCTACTACTACTTTCTGGAAGTACAACAATGACAAATATAAAATCAACTTGATCGACACTCCGGGGCACGTGGACTTTACCGTTGAGGTAGAGCGTTCGTTGCGTGTGTTGGATGGTGCCGTGGCTGCTTTCTGTGCTGTAGGTGGTGTTGAACCGCAGTCAGAGACTGTATGGCGTCAGGCTGATAAATATAATGTACCGCGTATCGGTTATGTAAACAAGATGGACCGTTCTGGCGCGAACTTCTTTGAAGTTGTCCGTCAGGTGAAGGATGTCTTGGGTGCTACTCCTTGTCCGATTCAGATTCCTATCGGTGCCGAAGAGAGCTTCAAGGGTGTCGTTGACTTGGTTCGTATGAAGGCTATCCTGTGGCACGATGAGACAATGGGTGCTGAATACGAAGTAGGTGAGATCCCTGCTGACCTGTTGGCTGAAGCCGAGGAATGGCGTGACAAGATGTTGGAGACACTGGCTGAATGTGACGAGGAGTTGATGGAGAAATATTTCGATGATCCTGCTTCTATCACAGAGGATGAGATCAAGGCTGCGATCCGCAAGGGTACCTTGTCAATGGCCATCAACCCGATGATCTGTGGTTCTTCATTCAAGAACAAGGGTGTCCAGACGCTGTTGGATGCTGTCTGCGCTTATCTGCCGAGTCCGGAAGATACTCCGGCTATCGAGGGTACAGATCCGCGTGATCCTGAAAAGGTGGTTGTTCGCAAGCCGTTGTTTGAGGAGCCGTTGACTGCGTTGGCATTCAAGATCGCTACTGACCCGTATGTTGGCCGTCTCTGCTTCTTCCGTGTTTATTCAGGTTCTATGTTGGCTGGTTCTTACGTGTTGAATACACGTTCCGGCAAGAAAGAGCGTATCTCTCGTTTGTTCCAGATGCACTCTAACAAGCAGAACCCGATGGAGGTAATCGGTTGTGGTGACATTGGTGCCGGTGTTGGTTTCAAGGATATCCGTACAGGTGATACATTGTGTGACGAGAACTATCCGATTACCTTGGAGTCTATGGAGTTCCCGGATCCGGTGATCGGTATCGCTGTTGAACCGAAGACTCAGAAGGACTTGGATAAGCTGGGTATGGGCTTGGCAAAATTGGCTGAGGAAGACCCGACGTTCCGTGTACAGACCAATGAGGAGACAGGTCAGACTGTCATCAGCGGTATGGGTGAGTTGCACTTGGATATCATCATCGACCGTTTGAAACGTGAGTTCAAGGTTGAATGTAACCAGGGTAAGCCGCAGGTTACTTACAAGGAGGCTATCACGAAGCCGATCGAATTGCGTGAGGTTTACAAGAAGCAGTCTGGTGGTCGTGGTAAGTTCGCTGACATCATCGTTTGCGTATCTCCGGCTGACGAAGGCTTTGAGGGTTCACTGCAGTTCGAGAATGAGGTAACAGGTGGTAACATTCCGAAGGAATTTATCCCCTCTGTCCAGAAAGGTTTCGAGAAGGCTATGAAGAACGGTGTCTTGGCCGGTTATCCGTTGGATAAGCTGAAAGTTATTTTGCGAGACGGTTCATTCCACCCGGTTGACTCTGACCAGTTGTCATTTGAGATCGCAGCTATCCAGGCATTCAAGAACGCATGTGAAAAGGCTGGTCCTGTGTTGATGGAGCCGATCATGCAGATGGAGGTTGTCACTCCGGAAGAGAGCATGGGTGATGTGATCGGTGACTTGAACAAGCGTCGTGGTCAGGTTGAAGGTATGGAGACAAGCCGTACAGGTGCCCGTATCGTGAAGGCGAAGGTGCCTCTGGCAGAGACATTCGGTTATGTAACCGCTCTGCGTACGATTACTTCAGGTCGTGCAACCTCTTCTATGCAGTTCTCCCACTATGCTCAGGTATCTTCTTCAATCGCGAAGGCTGTATTGACAGAAGTCCAGGGTCGTGTGGATTTGATCAAATAATCTTATTTAGAAACATATCATATAAATATGAGCCAAAAGATCAGAATTAAATTAAAGTCTTACGATTATTCTCTGGTGGACAAGTCTGCCGAGAAAATCGTGAGAACGGTTAAAGCTACAGGTGCTGTGGTAAGTGGTCCGATTCCTCTGCCTACACACAAGCGTATCTTTACTGTCAACCGTTCTACTTTCGTGAATAAAAAGTCACGTGAGCAGTTCGAACTCTCTTCTTACAAGAGATTGATTGATATCTATAGCTCAACAGCAAAGACAGTGGATGCTTTGATGAAGCTGGAGTTGCCGAGCGGTGTAGAAGTAGAAATTAAAGTTTAAGTTTTAACATTTAGTGAAATGCCAGGATTATTAGGAAAAAAAATCGGAATGACATCCGTTTTCAGTGCCGAGGGAAAGAATCTTCCATGCACTGTTATCGAAGTGGGTCCTTGTGTAGTTACACAGGTAAAGACTTTGGAAAAAGATGGCTATGAGGCACTGCAGTTGGGCTTCGAAGAGAAGAAAGAGAAGCACACAACTCAGCCGGAAATGGGCCACTTCAAGAAAGCCGGAGTAACTCCCAAGAGACACTTGGCCGAGTTCAAAAATTTTGAAACCGAACATAAGTTGGGTGACGTCATCACAGTAGATTATCTGCAGGATGCAGGTTTCGTGGATGTCATTGGTACTTCTAAGGGTAAAGGTTTCCAAGGTGTAGTTAAGCGTCATGGCTTCGGTGGTGTCGGCCAGACAACACACGGTCAGCACAATCGCGCTCGCAAGCCGGGTTCTATCGGTGCTTGTTCTTATCCTGCGAAAGTTTTCAAGGGAATGCGAATGGGAGGCCAGCTGGGTAATGAACGTGTAACAGTTCAGAACTTGCAGGTTATTAAGGTGATTCCTGAACACAATCTTTTGATGGTGAAAGGTTCTGTTCCTGGAGCAAAAGGTTCAATCTTATTAATTGAAAAATAATGGAACTGAGCGTATTAAATATTAAAGGTGAAGATACCGGCAGAAAGGTGACATTGAACGATGCAATCTTTGGCATCGAGCCCAATGACCATGCGATTTATTTGGACGTGAAACAGTATATGGCGAACCGTCGTCAGGGTACCCACAAGTCAAAGGAGAGAAGCGAAGTTTCAGGTAGTACACGCAAGCTGATCCGTCAGAAAGGTGGTGGTGGTGCACGTCGTGGTGACATCAATTCTCCGGTGTTGGTAGGTGGTGGCCGTGTATTCGGTCCGGTTCCCCGTGATTATAGCTTCAAGATGAACAAGAAGGTGAAGGTATTGGCTCGTAAATCCGTCTTGTCTTACAAAGCAAAGAATGATGCTATCGTTGTCGTAGAAGACTTCACAATGGAAGCTCCTAAAACCAAAGAATTTGTAACAATCACTAAGAATCTGAAAGTGGCTGGTGAAAAGTTATTGATGGTTTTACCGGAGAAGAATAATTTAGTATATTTGTCAGCTCGAAATTTGGAGAAGGCAAAGGTGGTAACTGTTTCAGACTTAAACACGTATATTTTGCTTGACAACAAGAAACTGGTGTTGACGGAAGGTGCAGTTGCAGCGATTGACAAACTTTTTAAAGCATAAGGAGAAAAGAAATGGGAATTATCATCAAACCTATCGTGACAGAGAAGCAAACAGCGATCACAGAGAAAATGCCGAATCGCTATGGTTTTCGTGTTGCTCCGGATGCCAATAAGTTGGAGATTAAGAAAGCGGTAGAACAGATGTATAACGTGAGTGTAGTTGATGTGAACACCATCAACTACGCCGGCAAGAAGAAGAGCCGTTATACGAAGTCAGGCATCATCAATGGCAAGCAGGCTGCTTTCAAGAAGGCAATCGTAACATTGAAAGAAGGAGAAACAATTGATTTCTTTAGTAATATCTAAAAAAAGAAATGGGAATACGTAAATTAAAGCCCACGACACCGGGGCAGAGACACAAAGTTATTGGTGCATTTGATAAAATCACTGCAAGTACACCAGAAAAGTCTCTTGTAGTAGGTAAAAGAAGTACAGGTGGCCGTAACAACACGGGTAAGATGACGATGCGTTACATCGGTGGCGGTCACAAGCAGAAGTACAGATTTATTGATTTCAAGAGAAACAAAGATGGCGTTCCTGCAACAGTAAAGTCGATCGAGTACGATCCGAACCGTACTTCACGTATCGCACTGTTGTATTATGCTGACGGAGCAAAGAGCTATATCATCGCTCCGAACGGATTGGAAGTTGGCCAGACAGTGGTTTCAGGTAGCAATGTAGCTCCTGAGGTAGGTAATACTTTGCCTATGGCAAATATTCCCGTTGGTACTATTATCCACAACATTGAGCTTC
The DNA here is from genome assembly GCA_051870655.1 of Parabacteroides sp. Classification (GTDB taxonomy): domain Bacteria; phylum Bacteroidota; class Bacteroidia; order Bacteroidales; family Tannerellaceae; genus Parabacteroides. The sequence continues at coordinate 7,081 of JBJECC010000127.1, forward strand.
GTCCGGGACAGGGTGCCAAGTTGGTACGTTCAGCCGGTGCATTTGCTCAGCTGACTTCTAAGGAAGGTGCTTATGCAATCATCAAGATGCCTTCCGGTGAAACAAGAAAGATTCTTGCTGCATGTAAGGCAACAATTGGCGCAGTAGGTAATTCAGACCATGGTCTTGAAAAATCAGGTAAAGCAGGTCGTTCTAGATGGTTGGGTCGTCGTCCTCACAACCGTGGTGTTGTTATGAACCCGGTTGATCACCCGATGGGTGGTGGTGAAGGACGTGCTTCAGGAGGTCATCCTAGATCACGCAATGGCTTGTATGCTAAGGGCTTGAAGACAAGAGCTCCTAAGAAGCATTCTTCAAAGTATATTATTGAGAGAAGAAAGAAATAATCTGATTAATTGAGTAAACTATGAGTCGTTCGCTAAAAAAAGGCCCGTATATTAATGTAAAGCTTGAAAAGAAGGTGCTGGACATGAATGAATCCGGCAAGAAGGCTGTCGTTAAGACATGGGCAAGAGCTTCAATGATTTCGCCTGATTTCGTAGGCCATACTATTGCAGTTCACAATGGAAATAAATTTATTCCTGTTTTTGTAACCGAAAATATGGTAGGTCACAAGTTAGGTGAATTTTCACCTACTCGTACGTTCCGCGGTCACGCCGGTAACAAGAAAAAGTAATCATCGGTAGTAACAGGAATTCAGGAATCTGAAAATAAAAAGAATCGAAAAAAATGGGTGCTAGAAAAAGATTATCAGCTGAAGCAAGAAAGGAAGCCCAGAAAACCCAATATTTTGCAAAGTTGCGCAATGTTCCGACTTCTCCGCGTAAGATGCGTCTGGTAGTAGATATGATCCGCGGTATGGAAGTCTTCCGTGCGCTTGGTGTTTTGAAGTTTTCCAATAAAGAAGCTGCAGCAAGAGTTGAAAAGTTGCTTCGTTCTGCGATTGCCAATTGGGAGCAGAAGAATGAACGCAAAGCAGAAGCAGGAGAGTTGTGCGTTTCTTGTGTAAGTGTCGATTGTGCCACTACACTGAAGAGAATGCGTCCGGCTCCCCAGGGAAGAGGTTACAGAATTCGCAAACGTTCGAACCATGTGACTCTGTTTGTTGATACACTTAGTAAAAACGATAGTAAAAATTAATCTGTAGATGGGACAAAAAGTTAATCCGATTAGTAATCGTTTGGGAATCATCCGTGGTTGGGATTCCAATTGGTATGGCGGCAAGAATTACGGAGACACTTTGTTGGAAGATAGCAAGATCCGTAAATATTTGAATGCCCGTCTTGCTAAGGCTAGTGTATCACGTATCGTCATTGAACGTACGTTGAAGTTGATTACAATCACTGTTTGCACATCTCGTCCGGGTATCATCATCGGTAAGGGTGGTCAGGAAGTTGACAAGTTGAAGGAGGAGTTGAAGAAGATCACTGACAAAGAGGTTCAGATCAACATCTTCGAGGTGAAGAGACCGGAATTGGACGCTGTCATTGTCGCAAACAACATTGCTCGTCAGTTGGAGGGTAAGATTGCTTATCGTAGAGCAGTCAAGATGGCTATCTCTTCTACCATGAAAATGGGTGCAGAAGGTATCAAAATCCAAATCTCTGGACGTCTGAACGGTGCTGAAATGGCCCGCTCTGAAATGTATAAGGAAGGTAGAACTCCGTTGCACACATTCCGTGCTGACATCGACTATGCTTTGGCTGAGGCCTTGACAAAGGTTGGTCTGCTGGGTGTGAAGGTTTGGATCTGCCGTGGTGAAGTTTATGGCAAGCGTGATTTGGCTCCTTCTTTCACTGTAGCTAAGGAATCTGGCCGTAGAAACGAGTACAACGGTGGCAACAGAGATAAGAACTTCAAGAGAAAGAAAGCTAATCGTTAAACGTTAGAATTTTAAGTAGAAAATGTTACAACCTAAGAAAACCAAGTTCAGAAGATCTCAGAAGGGTCGCATGAAGGGCGAAGCTCAGCGCGGCAATCAACTGGCTTTTGGCTCATTTGGTATAAAAGCGTTAGAGAATAAATGGATTACCGGTCGTCAGATCGAGGCTGCCCGTATCGCTGTGACACGTTACATGCAACGTCAGGGTCAAGTTTGGGTACGTATCTTCCCGGACAAACCGATCACTAAGAAGCCTGCTGAGGTACGTATGGGTAAAGGTAAAGGTAATCCCGAAGGTTTCGTAGCGCCTGTGACTCCGGGTCGTCTGATCTTCGAAGTTGAAGGTGTTCCTTTCGATATCGCTAAAGAGGCTTTGCGTTTGGCAGCTCAGAAGCTTCCGGTGACAACAAAGTTTGTTGTGAGACGTGATTATGATATGGCTAATCAAAATGCGTAATTGATTATGAAGATTGCAGAAATTAGAGAATTAAGTACACCCGAGTTGGTGGAGCGGATCGATGCTGAAGTAGCAGCTTACGACCAGATGCTGATCAACCATAGCATTTCTCCCATGGACAAGCCTACACAGATCAAGCAGAGCCGCAGGATGATTGCACGTATGAAGACTGTGTTGCGCCAGAGAGAACTTAACAACAAATAATTGAGCCTGATGGAAACTAGAAATTTAAGAAAAGAAAGAACGGGCGTGGTTGTTAGCAACAAGATGGAAAAGTCTATCGTAGTTGCTATTAAATGGAAGGAGAAACACCCCATTTATGGTAAGTTCGTTAATAAGACGAAGAAGTATCACGCTCATGATGAAAAGAATGAGTGCAACATTGGCGACACCGTAAGAATTATGGAAACTCGTCCTTTGAGCAAAACGAAAAGATGGAGATTAGTTCAAATTATCGAAAGGGCTAAGTAAAAATGATACAACAAGAAACAAGATTAGTAGTAGCAGATAACAGTGGTGCTAAAGAGGCTTTGTGTATCCGCGTTTTGGGTGGCACAAAGAAGCGTTACGCCACTGTCGGTGACGTGATTGTCGTAGCAATCAAGAGCGTAATCCCATCGAGTGATGTCAAGAAGGGTGCTGTTTCGAAAGCCGTCATCGTTCGTACAAAGAAGGAAATCCGCCGTGCAGATGGTTCCTACATCCGTTTTGACGACAATGCTTGCGTGTTGTTGAATGCTGGTGGCGATATTCGCGGTAGCCGTATCTTTGGTCCGGTTGCCAGAGAACTTCGTGCAACAAACATGAAGATTGTATCACTTGCACCTGAAGTGCTTTAATGTTTAAAGTAAATGAGTAAGTTACATATCAAAAAAGGCGATAATGTTATCGTTAATACCGGCGACGACAAGGGTAAGACAGGTCGTGTGTTGCGTGTCCTTGTAAAGGAAAACCGTGCCGTTGTTGAAGGTATTAATATGGTATCCAAGCATACTAAGCCTAATGCAAAGAATCCTCAGGGAGGTATCGAGAAGAAAGAGGCTCCTATTCATATTTCTAACCTGAATGTTGTTGATCCGAAGACGGGTAAAGGTACTCGTATCGGCCGGAAGTTGGATGAGAATGGTGCTTTAGTTCGTTATTCAAAAAAATCAGGAGAGGAGATTAAGTAATGAGTAACACTGCCAGTCTTAAAAAAGAATATCAGGATAGAATTGTTCCTGCTTTGACGAAAGAGTTCGGTTACAATACAGTGATGCAGGTTCCCGTGTTGAAGAAGATCGTAATCAACCAGGGTTTGGGTATGGCTGTTGCTGACAAGAAGATCATCGATGTAGCCATCAGTGAGCTGACTGCTATTACCGGTCAGAAGGCTGTTGCCACTGTATCCAAGAAGGATATTTCAAACTTCAAGTTGCGTAAGAAGATGCCGATCGGTGTGATGGTGACTTTGCGCCGTGAGCGTATGTATGAGTTCTTGGAAAGACTCGTTCGTATCGCCCTTCCGCGTATTCGCGACTTCAAGGGAATCGAAGGTAAAT
>JBJECC010000128.1:0-10795 GCA_051870655.1 Parabacteroides sp.
TCAAAGACAGCGGCAAAGTATTCCTGCTCGCTATGCGTAATGCATAGTCGGGTGGCCAATCTCAAATCCGATTGATTGGTATAGCTGTTGATCAACAGACTCTGATACTCATTCAGCGTGAGGTTCATGTCGTAAGATAATAACTATTTTGACGGGCAAACAGTGCTGTTTTTGCGAAAATCAAACAGGCTGTCAAATCCAACTATCATGAACAAGCTTTGCGGAAACTGCTGGAACTGAAAGACAGTTTGGCACAAGAATTCAACGCTGCTTGGGAACAGACTTCGTTGAAGAAAGAGAAGGAGGTGATATTGCAGATGGTCAAATTCCTCGGTCGGGAAGGAGGGTTGAAGGTGCTTCCATCAGGTCATGAAAGCACCTTCGTTCTCCGGAGTGTCATCTATTTACAGTTCTTGTGCATCTCCTTAGTGAGACGCATGGCGCAGAAATTGGGTCCGCACATGGTGCAGTATTCTCCGTCTGTCACGGCACTCTCCTTGTAGTACTGCAGGGCCCGTTCCGGGTCGAGAGAGAGGTTGAACTGGTCTTTCCAACGGAAATCGAAGCGAGCCTTGCTCAGGGCATTGTCCCGTACTTGAGCCCCCGGATGTCCCTTGGCCAGGTCGGCCGCATGGGCTGCGATCTTATAGGCGACTACACCGTTTCGCACATCCTCCTTGTTGGGCAGTCCCAGATGCTCTTTCGGGGTCACATAGCAGATCATGGCTGTCCCTGCCCAGGCAATCTGGGCCGCACCGATGGCCGAGGTGATGTGATCATAGCCGGGTGCAATGTCGGTGGTGAGCGGTCCCAGTGTGTAGAAAGGTGCATTGTGACAGGCATAGACCTGCTCCTTCATGTTCTCCTGGATCTTGTTCATCGGCACATGTCCGGGCCCTTCGATGATGACCTGCACAAATTGGTCCCAGGCTGTCTCTGTCAGCTTGCCCATGGTGTGCAGTTCGGAGAACTGGGCCGCGTCGTTGGCATCGTAGATGGAGCCGGGGCGCAAGCCGTCGCCGATGGAGACTGCCACATCATAGCTTTTGAGGATCTCGCAGATTTCCGCAAAATGGGTGTAGAGGAAGTTCTCTTCTTTATGGATCTGCATCCATTGGGCCATGATGGAACCGCCGCGTGAGACGATTCCTGTGAGACGGGTCCGGGTCAGATCGATGTAGTCGCGCAACAGTCCGGCGTGAATCGTGAAGTAGTCCACGCCCTGTTCAGCCTGTTCGATCAGCGTGTCCCGATAGATGTCCCAGGAAAGCTCTTCCACACGTCCCTCTACCTTCTCCAACGCCTGATAGATGGGTACGGTGCCCATCGGTACGGGGCAGTTGCGGATGATCCATTCGCGCGTCTCATGGATGTGATTGCCGGTCGAGAGGTCCATCAGCGTGTCACCTCCCCACTTGCAGCTCCAGACCGCCTTCTCGATTTCCTCGTCAATGCCCGACGAAAGGGCCGAGTTGCCGATGTTGGTGTTGATCTTTACCAGGAAGTTCTTGCCGATGATCATCGGCTCTGCCTCCGGGTGGTTGATGTTGGCGGGGATAATGGCACGTCCGGCCGCCACCTCCTTGCGAACGAAGTCGGGGGTGATGTAGGATTTGAGCCCCAATGCCTCGATCTGCTGGTTCTCGCGGATGGCCACATACTCCATTTCCGGGGTGATGATCCGTCGTTTGGCGTAGTACATCTGGGTGATGTTCCGTCCCTCTTTGGCACGCAACGGCATGTGCTGCTTCGGGAAACGGATGTCGGCCAGGCTGGGGTCGTCCAGACGTTGCTGTCCATATACAGAGGTGAGGTTGTCTAACCGCACCAGGTCTTTGCGCTTGTTGCACCACTCTTCCCGCAGGCGGGGCAGCCCGGCATGGATGTCGATCGCGATCTTGGGATCGGAGTAGGGACCGCTGGTGTCATACACAATCACCGGATTGTTCTTCTTGAAGATCTTCTCACCGTCCGGACCGATTGTGACAGTGTCTAACAGTTTGATTTTGCGCATACCGACCTGGATCTTGTTGATCTCGCCTGGAATATATATTTTTTCTGACGAGGGATAGGTGATACGCATATTCTTTTTACCCATATAATGAATGTGTTTCTGATAGTTATGATTGATGATATGTCTGTATTTCCTCCAAAAAGGCCGCTGTGGCGCATGGCAGGGAGGCTGCCTGCAGGATGGACCCCGAAACGGCCAGGCCATCTACGCCGGTTTGCATCAGTCCTTTGACATCGGCCAGTCCGATGCCTCCGATGGCAAAGATGGGGATGTCCCATCCGGCTTCCCTACACTGGCCTACGAGCCGTCGATACCCTTCCAATCCCAAAATGGGACTCAGGTTCTTTTTGGTCTGCGTAAACCGGAACGGCCCTAAACCGATGTAGGAGGCACCGGCCTCTACGGCCCGTCGGATATCTTCAAAGGTGTTGGCCGTGGCTCCGACGAAGAAGCGCTGCCGGTCGTCCAGGGCCGCCTCCACGTGTGTCCAGACTTCCGGCACGGGCATGTCTTTTTTCCCCACATGGACGGCCGTCGCCCGGTGTTTCAGGGCAAAGTCCACCTGATCGTCAATGCACAGATCGACGGGCTGCGATGCCTGCTCGCACAGGCGGACCACCTCTTCCGCAGTTTCGTCGCGCAGTCCCTCCTTCATGCGCAGTTGGATCCAGGCACATCCTCCTTCCAGCAGCCCCTCCACCTGTTGTGGCAGCGGGATCCGGGGAGTCTCGTGCGTGATGAACATGAGCCGGTTACCTGTGTGCAACTCGGGTCGAATACCCCGTTGGCGTCTGTATCCTTCGGGTAAGTAATGATTTATTGCCATGATGCCATTTCCTTCAAATAGTATGCAAAGTTAACTAAAACTTCGTGCAACGAAAGATTCTTGCCCCAAATTGCCCCTAAAAAGGCGCATCCGCCGAAGGGAAGGGGACGGAGAAGGGGAATTGTCCGGCTTTCCATGCCGCCCAGGGCGATCACTTGTGGCGTGATGAGTCCCTGCCGGGCGGCCTCGTGCAGGCTCTCTAACGAGAAGCCGCTTCCATAGCCCTCTTTGGAAATGCTGTCGAAAATGGGACTGAGGAACAGATACGAACAGTGGGGGAGATGGGCCTGTACCTCCTGTAGGGAGTGGCAGGAGCGGCTGAGCGTGCCGGTATAGCCGACGGGGGCCTCCGGATGGCGGCTGTTCAGGTGAAGGCCGCCCACGGAAAAGGTGTCGGCCAGTTCAAAATGATCATGCAGGACGATCCGGGAGTGAAAGGACTCCGGGATCTCCTTGAGCCAGCCGGCCAGCTCTTGCCGGGTGTAGGCGGGCTTCCGCAGATGCAGGCGTTGCAACCCCTCTTCAAAAAGCCGGGTGACGATGGCCGCTTCGTCCGGATAGGCCTCGGGGGTGGTGATCAGGATCAGCTGTTTCATGGGTTTGCAGAGGGGATTTTCCGGAGAGGTTCCGGCTGGAAAAGATGGTTCAAGGATCCGGGGCCATGACCGGCCTTGACATCTGCACCGGTGGCCAGAGCGGTCGCCACATAGTTCTTGGCCTGACGGATCGCCTCGGGCAACGGGAGTCCTTGGGTCAGATAGGCTGTAATGGCAGACGACAGCGTGCATCCGGTGCCGTGTGTGTTGGGGGTCTGTATGGCGGCGGTGGAGTAGCAGACCGGCTCCTGCTCCGGCTGCAACAGCAGATCGATGCTGTGCGTCCCGGCCCAATGTCCTCCCTTTACCAGCAGTGCCCGGCACCCCTGCTCCAAAAGCATCCTGCCTGCCTGTTCCAGATCCGTTTGGGTCCGGAGGGTCATTCCTGTCAGGGCCGCCAGCTCATCTACGTTGGGGGTGACTAGATCCACTCGTGGAAACAGCACCTCTTGCAGTTGCCGGACGGCAGAGGCTTCCAGCAGACGTCTGCCGGAGGTGGAGATCATGACCGGGTCCAGGACACTCCATTTCGGACGGTATCGGTCGAGGGCTTCTGCCACAACGTCAATGTTTTCTTTCTTGAACAGCATGCCGATCTTGACAGCATCTACCGTCAGATCATCGAATACGGCCTCCAGCTGCTGGCGCAATATGTCCGGGCTGACAGCCTGTATGCCGCGTACGCCTTGTGTGTTTTGGGCTGTAATGGCGGTGATGGCGGTGCAACCATAGACTCCTAATGCCGTAAACGTCTTGAGGTCAGCCTGAATGCCGGCCCCTCCGCTGCTGTCTGATCCCGCCACACTGAGTGCCGTCGGGTATCGGAATGAGATTTCTTGTGTCATATCATCTGGTTATTCAAATTTCTTGATGAGAAAGGAGGGGTTGACCCGCAGACAGACGCCTGCCGCAAAACTGGAGGCGCGGGAGCAACGGGTGACCTCTCCATCCGCACGGGTCGCCCTGCGTGGCGATTCCAGATAGAGGTCTGCATGGATGCCCAGCGCAAAGCCGGGGGCGAATGTGTGGGCATACTCCAATCCGACGTAGCCTGTTTTGGCCGTGTCGAAGGTCATCCCCGGCGTCTTGGTAGAGACGGTTCCGTAAAAAGGATAACCGAACAGCGAGATGAATTTGTTCCCGTAGAAATAGGCCCCTTTGACCTGGAATCCCCTCCCCATACGGAGGGCGGCGGAGGCATGGAAGGCTGCCCCCTGTTCAAAAGGCCACAAGGAGCCGGCCTGCTGGTAATAGCCCAGTGCATGCAGGGCCCCCTCAGCTTCCCGAAACAGGGGATGCCCGATGTGCCAGACAGCCCCCACACCGACGGCTCCGTTCATCAATGTCTGGACCGATTGGGTCAGGATCGTGTCGATCTCTCCTCCCCGGTGCTGTATGACTCCCTGCAACGATATATAATAATGTAGGGGAGATTCTTCCGAATTGAGTTTGTAGCGGCTGGAAAGGCCGACTGTAAAGGCCTCCTGATGGGTATCGCCCCGGAAGATGAAGCTCTCCCAGTTGACCCACAGATCCATGTCGAACCGACGTGACTGATAGAGTACCTGAAGACCGGCCTCCGGATCGGCTGTCAGATTGAGCTCCGAAGCGTAGATCGGCTCGATAAGCCGGTGGTTGGCACCTCCGTAGAGATTTCCCAGCACGATGTCCACATGATCGGAGAGGGCCACCTGTGCCCGGAAAAAGGGCAGCAGATGGACTCCGTCCTGATGCCGGCCTTTCCACTCGGCAATGTCTTGATAGGCCATGTTGGGATACCGTTCCGCCCCCCAATACCGCAAGAGGTGCAGGCCGGCTTCCAGCTTGATGTTGTGCAACGGGAAAAAGAGGACTTTGGGCTGGGCCCAGAAGCCTGGCAGCGTATAGCCGTCGAAGGTAGGAGTGGAGAACTCGTTGTCACGGAAAAAACTCAGGTTGTCCACCTCCACACGCAACTCCCCCTTTTGTTCGGGAGAGAAATGGTAGTCCTTTTGATATACTTCGCGGACAATTTGCGACTGAAGCGGCACCATAGCCGACAGAAAGCAACCAACTATGCAGAATAGGGTACGGATCATCTTTATTTCATTTAACGGAGCACAAATATACGCTTAAAATCAAAAAAACGACGTAAATTAGGCGAAAGAGTAGTGGTTTTGACCAACTATTCCTCCATAAAAACTTTTTGAACTCATCAAAATCTTCTAATTTTGCAGAATTATCTATGAACTTGAAATAATATGGAAAAAGTTGAAGTGAAAGAAGCCAAGGGCAAACTTGGCGTTCTTGTTGTTGGGGTAGGTGGAGCCGTTTCCACCACGATGATTACCGGTGCTTTGGCAGCCCGCAAGGGGTTGGCCAAACCGATAGGTTCAATTACGCAGTTGGCCACCATGCGTGTCAATGCAGGCGAGAAGTTCATCAAGGACATTGTGCCGTTGGCCAGTCTGTCAGACATCGTGTTCGGCGGTTGGGACATTTTCCCCGACAATGCGTATGAGGCTGCGAAATATGCCGAAGTGCTGAAAGAAAAGGATTTGGATTTGGTGAAGGATGAGCTGGAGGCGATCTGCCCGATGGCTGCTGCATTTGACCACAATTGGGCGAAACGCTTGAATGGCACACACATCAAGCAGGCAGCGACCCGTTGGGAGATGGTGGAACAGCTCCGTGAAGATATACGTTCGTTCAAAGCCGCGAATGAATGCGAGCGTGTGGTTGTTTTGTGGGCTGCCAGCACAGAGATCTACATTCCGATGTCGGAAGATCATCAGTCGCTGGCCGCGTTGGAAACAGCCATGAAGGAAAACCATACGGAGACCGTTTCTCCGAGTATGTGTTATGCCTATGCGGCTATTGCAGAGGGTGCTCCTTTCATTATGGGCGCTCCGAACTTGTGTGTGGACATTCCTGCTATGTGGGAGTTCTCACAGAAACAGTGTGTGCCTATCGCCGGAAAGGACTTCAAGAGTGGCCAGACGCTGATGAAGACGGTGTTGGCTCCGATGTTCAAGACCCGTATGCTGGGCTTGAGCGGTTGGTTCTCAACCAATATTCTGGGTAACCGCGATGGTGAAGTGCTGGACGATCCGGCCAACTTCAAGACGAAGGAGGTCAGCAAGCTGTCCGTGATCGACAATATCCTGGAGCCGGACAAGTTCCCGGATTTGTATGGCGATGTCTATCATAAGGTGCGTATCAACTATTATCCGCCGCGCAAGGACAACAAGGAGGCATGGGATAATATTGATATTTTCGGATGGATGGGCTATCCGATGGAGATCAAGGTGAACTTCCTGTGTCGGGATTCCATCTTGGCTGCTCCGATTGCATTGGATTTGGTGCTGTTCAGTGACCTGGCGTTGCGTGCAGGCAAGTGTGGCATCCAGACTTGGCTGTCATTCTTCTGCAAGAGCCCGATGCACGACTTCGAGCACGAACCGGTGCATGACCTGTTCCAGCAGTGGCGGATCGTGAAACAGGAGATCCGTCATCTGATCGGGGAAGAGGCACCGGATTATTTGGATTAATTTTAGGGAAAAGGGGGACTTCTCTCATTGACAGAGGACCGTCATGGCGGGAAGTCCCTCATATTAATGTTTGATAGATGGATTATGCAATTATTGCCGCGGGAGAAGGCTCCCGTCTGGTACAAGAGGGAATCAAGTGGCCGAAGCCACTGGTACGTTTGCAAGGAGTCGCATTGGTCGATCGGCTGATGGATGTGTTTCTGAAGCATGATGCTTCCTCCATCAGCATCATTGTCAATGAGGCCATGACGGAAGTGCAGGAGCATGTGCGTCAGCTCCGGTTGCCCGTTCCGTTGCATCTGCTGGTGAAATCGACCCCCAGTTCCATGCACAGCTTTTACGAATTGAGTCGGCAGTTTGGAGGGAAGGACCTCTGTCTGACCACAGTGGATACAATCTTCAAGGAAGAAGAGTTCGGCCGGTATATCCGTGACTTCCAGGCACAGCCGGAACTGGACGGATTGATGGCGGTGACGGACTTCGTGGACGATGAGAAGCCGTTGTATGTGGCCACGGATCCGGATCTGGACATTACCGGTTTCTTGGATCAGGCGGGTGATTGCCGGTATGTATCGGGCGGCATTTACTGTCTGCGTCCCCGGGCTCAGGCTGTGTTGGACCGTTGCATTGCAGAGGGGATGTCGCGGATGCGCAATTACCAGCGTCAGTTAGTTGCGGAAGGATTGCATCTGAAAGCCTATCCATTTTCCAAAATCATCGATGTGGATCATGCGGAAGACATCCGAAAAGCCGAACAATTCCTCAAGTCGTAATAGAAACATTAAACAATGGATAAATTAACTATTGCTGGTATCCGAAGAGGAAACCAATTTTCTCCCAATCATGTGGGAAATGATGCCGCTATTTTTGCGTTGACGGCCGATCATTTGCGTAAGTTAGGATGCGTAGTCAATGAATATGTAGAGACCGATCTGTTATTGAGAGATCCGCAGGAGAAGGCCATCTTCAATATGGTGCGTGACTGGCGTTCGATTCATAAGTTGCAGGCTCTTGAAGACAGAGGATATCGGGTGATCAATTCCGGATATGGCATTGAGAATTGCACGCGTGAGAAAATGACCCGTCTGTTGATGAATGCCGGGATCTCACATCCGCGCAGTCTGATTTTGCAGACCGATGAAGATCCCACCGAAGCCTTGGAGCAGGCCGGTTTTGAAAACTGCTGGATCAAGCGGGGCGACTTTCACGCCATTCACCGGGAGGATGTGACGTATGTGCGGAATGTAGAGGAGGCCAAGAGTATTTTGAAGGAATATGCCATCCGGGGAATCCCGAATGCGGTGATCAACGAGCACCTGGTGGGTGACCTGGTGAAGTTTTATGGGGTAGAGGGGACGGATTTCTTCTACTGGTTCTATCCCTCCAACATGCACCACAGCAAGTTCGGCCTGGAAGCCATCAACGGCACGGCAAAAGGGTTGCCGTTCGAGGTGGATCAGTTGCGTGAGATCTGCAATCAGGCGGCCAAAGTGCTGAATACCCAGATTTACGGGGGAGACTGTATCGTGTCGGAAACCGGAGAGATGCACCTGATCGACTTCAATGACTGGCCCAGCTTTGCCCCCTGTCGGGATGCAGCGGCTCCGTGCATCGCCCAACGAATCTTGAAAGAATTTCAAAAATAAATAGTCGGATGGAACAATCGCCTACGTTAGAATCTACGTTGAAGTCAATGGACACGGAAGAGTTCATTGACATTCATTTTTATCGCCCGATCGGTTATCGATGGGCCTTGTTGTTCAATAAATTGGGAGTCTCTCCGAATGCGGTGACCCTGGCCAGTATCGTCATCGGCATAGCCGCCGGTATCTGTTATTATCCCCAGGATCTGACCCTGAATATCGTGGGGATGCTTTTGCTGGTATGGGCCAATTCCTATGACAGTGCGGACGGCCAGCTGGCACGCATGACCGGCAAGAAGACTCCGCTGGGACGTATCCTGGACGGTGCGGCCGGCGATATATGGTTCATCACGATCTATGTGGCGATTTGCTTGCGTCTGACTCCCGCCTGGGGCATCTGGATCTGGATTCTGGCTGCCGTGACGGGCTTTTTCCACAGCAAGCAGGCGGCGATGGCCGATTATTATCGAAACATCCATCTGCTCTTTTTGAAGGGCAAATCAGGCAGCGAACTCTCCTATTCGCCCCATCTGAAGGAGAATTACAAGCTGATGAGCTGGAAGACCCAGTTTATCTACAAGCTGTTCGAGACATTCTACATTAACTATACGGTCGGTCAGGAACGGTTGACCCCCTGTTTCCAGCGCATGATGCAGAAGATCCGGACGCAGTATGACGGACAGGCTCCCGAGGCTTTCCGGAAGGCTTTTCGCCTGAAGAGTCTGCCTTTGATGAAATACACCAACATGCTTTCATTCAATACGCGTGTGATCGTCCTGTTCATCAGCCTGTTGATCGATATGCCTTGGGTCTATTTCCTGTTCGAGCTGACCGTCCTGAACGCCATGCTGGTCTATATGATTTATACACACGAACATATCTGCAAACAATTTACGAACGAGCTATGAATGTAAAGGGAATTATCTTCGATTATGGAGGCACCATTGACAGCAACGGCATGCATTGGGCCGAAGTGATCTGGCGTGCCTACGAAGCGAACCGGGTGGCCGTGGATAAGGCGGCTTTCCGGGATGCGTATGTCCATGGGGAGCGGACGATGGGACGCAATCCTTTGGTACAGCCGCATCACACGTTCTTGGATATGTTGCGGTTGAAGGCCGGATTGCAACTGGAGTGGTTGCAGGCCGAAGGCCACCTGACAGCTGCTGCCTGCGAAGGCAAGCAGGAGGCGATCGCCTCCTGGTGCTATGCCTATGCGAAGGCCTCCATCGAGGCGGCCAAACCGATCCTGCATGCGTTGGCGGCCCGCTATCCGATGGTGCTGGTCTCCAATTTCTATGGGAACATCGAGACCGTGCTCCGCGATTTTGGCCTGGAGGGGCTCTTTCTCTCCATTGTCGAGTCGGCGGTGGTGGGCATCCGCAAGCCCGATCCGGCCATCTTCCAGCTGGGCGTGGACCGTCTGCAGTTGCCGGCAGAGGATATTGTGGTGGTAGGAGACTCGTATGACAAAGACATGGTGCCGGCCACGCGGATCGGTTGCCGGACCATTTGGCTGAAGGGCATCCCTTGGACTCCCTATCGGGGAGACGAACAGGCGGATGTCGTCATCACCGATTTCCAGGAGATGCGTGCTGTCTTCTCCTTGGATTAAAAGCGTTTCCAGCGCTCTTCACCCACACCGGTGTGGCGCATGTGGAAACGGGCCAACACAAACAGCAAGTCAGAGAGGCGGTTGACGAAGGCCAGCAGCTCCGCGGGCAGCGGATCGGTCCGGTGTAACGTCCACAGACGCCTCTCGGCCCGTCGGGCAATCGTACGGGCCAGTTGGAGCTCTGCCGACAAGGGGGAACCTCCCGGCAGGATAAACCAGCCGTTCTCTTCCAGTTGTGCCATCATCTCGTCCATCCATGTCTCGCAGAAAGAGACCAGGTCGTCCGGCAGCGGATGCGGATGGTCTGCCCGTAGGGCGGAGGGGGTCGCCACATGGCTCATGACGACCATCAGATTCTCCTGCAAGCGGCCTAAAGGAGCTTGCCAACTGTCCGTTTCAGACAATCCCGCCCGGATAATCCCCAAATGGGCGTTCAATTCATCCAACGTACCGTTCGCCTCAATGCGAATGTCATCTTTGGCCACCCGCTGGCCTCCCCGGATGCGCGTCATCCCTGCATCCCCTGTTCGTGTATAGATCCGTTTCATCTATTTCTGGTTGTAAGTTGCTG
>JBJECC010000129.1:0-10701 GCA_051870655.1 Parabacteroides sp.
GGAACTCGTTGACAGAGTTGAAATGTGCCTGGTGCATCCATTCTTCAATGCAAGTCAGGATCTGTGCGATGATCTCGCCGCCATGTGTATAGAGCGCACTACACATCTGTACGGTAGTGGCACCGGCCAACAGACATTTCACCACATCTTCCCAATCGTGCACGCCTGTCGAGCAAGAGATGGGGAGCCCGGGCACTTTACCCGATACGATAGCGGCCCAACGCAATGTCTCGCTCAGGTCTGAATGGCTGCTGAATACATTGCCGGAAACGATTTGCAGGCTGTTGATGTCGATGTCCGGCTGATAGAAGCGGTTGAACAGTACGACACCGTCTGCTCCGTTCGCCTTCAACGTGTTGACTACTGCCGGTATATTGCTGAAATTCTTACCCAATTTGATGATCACAGGAATGGAGACACACTTCTTGACTTGACGAAGGATCTGGGCATAGAGACGGTTCACGTCCGTGTCGGACTCGATGTTTGTCTCCATGAAGAACACATTCAGTTCCAAGGCATCCGCACCCGCTTCAGCAATCTGACGGGCAAAGTCAGTCCAGGCATCAGCCTTGTAGCAGTTGATGCTGGCAATGATCGGAATGGTACAGAGTTGTTTGGTCTGACGGATCAGATTCAGGTAATCGTTTACCTGGTTCGCTTTCACGTATCCCCGAATATAATCAGCCGCTTCCGGATAGTCCTGATCTTGCATCAATGCGTCGCTCTGTGCCTCGATCTGCTCTTCGAAAAGAGATTTCAACACAATGGCTCCGGCACCTGCCTTTTCAAACTCTTTGTTACGTTCGGCGTTGTTGGTCAATCCGGAACTGCCGACAATAATCGGATTGCGTAAAGAAAGTCCCGCATATTGGGTTGTTAAATCGATCATATCAGTTTATTTTTTAGTAGGTTATACAATGCTTAGTATTCTCGTTCGCCGAAGATGTTCGTACCCACCCGGATCATGGTACTACCCTCCTCTATGGCGATCGGGTAGTCATGGCTCATGCCCATGGAAAGAATGTCGAAGGCCGGATCGTCGGCAAAGAACCGCGTTTTCAGCTCCAGGAAGAGTTGGTGCAACGTCTCGAACTCCAGGCGGATCTGTGCCTCGTCTTCCGTGTTCGTCGCCATCCCCATGATGCCCTCGATATGGATATGCGGCAAGGTTGACAAGTCTTCCGTTTCCAGCAGTTGCGTGCAACTCTCTGGAGTGAATCCATGCTTGTTTTCCTCTTGGGCTACGTGAATCTCCAGCAGAACCGGAATGATACGGTTCCATTTGGCCGCCTGTTTGTTGACCTCTTGCAGCAGTTTCAGCGAGTCGATGCTGTGGATCATGGCAATGAAAGGAGCGATCTCCTTTACCTTGTTGCTCTGCAATGGACCGATGAAGTGCCATTCGATGTCGGACGGCAACACCTGCTGTTTGGCGACCAGCTCTTGGGCCCGACTCTCGCCGAAGATGCGTTGTCCGGCTTCGTAAGCCTTTTGAAGTGCTTCGACCGGATGAAACTTGGAGACGGCCACCAAGGTCACACCGGCAGGAAGCGAGGCTTTAAGTGTTTGTATGTTGCGTTGAATGTCCATTAGGCTTGCCTTTCTTCTGCTGCTTTTTTCTGTTCGGCGATCAGTTCCTCGCCCGATTTAGGTTCCGAAGGGATTTTGTTGGCATCAAACGGGAATACATCGATCAGCGCTGTTTCAGCTACAGAGGCGATGGTATAGTCGGCCAGTGTTCCCTTCATGCCCTCTTCCAGCACCGCGATTGCCTCTTTGAGCGTGCAAGCCTGTGCCAGCATCTGGGCAGCTGTCTTTTTCTCCGCTCCGCTTTTTTCATCGAGCGTGATGAAAAAGATCTTGATTTTATAGAATCGGTCACCGTTCTCGTTGAAGAACAGCTCCGACAGTTTGGCCCGTTTGATGTCCGTGACGGTAAACTCACCCGTAATGAAGGGCGTGATCTCTTCGATGATCCGTGCCTCTGCTTCGGTGAAAGAGAGTGCATCCACCAAATAGGGCTCAGTCACTTTCTTTTGCATGCCGTTTTCCATCATTTTCTCATACGAGACCTTACATTCAAACCAGTTGTGCATATCTTTTTTCTTTATTTTATAGCCCACTCATCCATGAATGGGACTACAAATATACTGGCATTCCGTGAACTTTTCAACAATCTGTACAAATTTGTTGTTTTGGCAAAACAAAAACAGCCCCTGTTTGTTTTAGTATTGACAGTGTGTTTTTCATGGTTTTAGATTTTTAGATTAGTAATTGGTATTTAGTATTTAGGTGAAAGCGCTTATGCGTTCTGTCTGGGAGGATCGGACGTTTCCCATAGTAATATCCGGAAAGCAGCCATGTCTGGTTGCACTTTCCGGATATTTTTTTTGATGAGCTTCCTATAGGGTATGTCCCGGACAGATGATTGTCATTATAGATTAGCGGAGCTATCTGGGGTATTCGTCCAGCCAAGGCTGGACGGTTCGGGAAGATATCTTCATCGGCACTTGATATTGACTTCTATGACCGTCCAGCCTTGGCTGGACGAAAAGGCCAGCTCTTTGCCAGCAATGGCGAAGGTTTTTCCATCTATCGATTCTTACTTTATCTCGCTCCTGACCGGTAGGGATGCAACGTGTTGCGTAAAAATAGTCATGTAAGATTTCAAAGTAGAAAGATCGTCTCGTCTCCACAGATGCTACGCACTTTCAAGCGCAACGGCCTCTTTTCCGACCGGATGGTGGCATCCCACAGATCATTGGTTTTCTTTCCGTTGAGAACGATGGTGCCCGTCCTTTCGATTCGAATCTCCTCATCACTTTGCCACGGGGCATCCTTTTCCGCATGGGTACAATCAATAGACAGCCATTCGATGCACTCCAATCCCTCGTCGCTGATCGCTATGTGCTTGAAATTGGATTTCTTGTTGTCCGCTCCTTTCTTCAGCTTCTGTTGCTCACCTCTGAGGTTGAATTCCTTTATTTTCTTCTTCAAATAGTCGCTATGGAAAGTCTTCAAGCGTACTTGCCACTTGTCGAACAGCCCCTCCTTGACCTGTTCCACCACCCATGTAGCTTCGTCTTCCAACACCACATCGTCGAGCACTGCTTTCAGGTCGCGAAGCTCGATGTCGATCAGTGTCTGTCGGTTCTCGTCGTGGATGAATTGCTTGAGTTCCTCCATGTCTTCCACATCGATGTAATAGACCACTACCTGCTTCACGTTATCGTCCAGATCGGGCAATCCCTCCCGGATGATGTGATTCATCTCCGTTTTGTCCATCACACGCTTACTGCTGTCAAGCAGATTGGGCAGATAGACGGGCATCTGTCCTTTCTTGCTACTGAAGATACTGCCAGCCCAGAATTTAGGGTTGAGCGTGGTGTCAGTGTTCAAACCGGGAATGAGCTTCACCAACTTGTCCATCGTCTGCACAGGATTGCGGAACAGGCGTACACCATCTTTAATCTCCTTCATCGTGAACTGTGCACCGGCTGCTACCAAGCGGTCACGAGCCGTCTGGATGCTGTTGATGTTCACGTCGTTGTGGATAAAGCGTCTGCCCAACTTATGCGCTACGGCAGCTGTCACGCCACTGCCTCCAAAGAAATCAGCCACAAGCATTCCTTCGTTACTGGAGGCTTTGATAATGCGCTCCAAGAGAGCTTCGGGCTTTTGAGTGGCGTAGTCAACACGTTCTTCGGCTTGGGAGTTGACGGCATAAATATCAACCCATAAATCTTGTGCTGGGACTCCTTCCATTTCGTCTAAGTACTGTTTGTATCTTGGGGTTCCATTAGATGTATAATAAAGACGTCCCTCTTTCTCTAATCGTTCCATAGTGGTAATTGGACAACGCCAATAACCATTTTTACCTTTCCAAGAATAAGTATAACCAGATCCTTTTAACCCTTTTGCAGACAAATCACGATCTAAGTATTTACGTCCATTTTCATCTTCTTTGTTGTAATAGTTGTCAATATATTCTTGTGAATATGGAACCATGGGGATATCAAAGAATAAATCACTACTTTTCGAATAATAAAAAATCGAATCATGTAAGTTTGCAAATCCGGTACTATCATTATGCGCTGTACTTCTCTTCCATATTATCTCATTCCTGAAATTCTCCTCCCCGAAGATTTCATCCATCAAAATCTTCACGTAATGCCCGATGTGATAATCCAGATGTACATAAATGCTTGCCGTATCGCTCATCACCGACTTGATTGCCATGAGGTTCTCGTACATCCAGTTGAGGTAGCGTTCCTTGTCCCAGATGTCGCCATACATTTTCTCCTCGAAGGCCTGCATCTCACTGTTGTCAAGTGTCTGCTCGGCTTCCTCAATCGCTTTTTGTACGAGGGGATTGCGACGGATATAGATCTTCTTGGCATAGTCAGCCCCTGAAGCGAAAGGCGGGTCGATATAGACCAAATCTACCTCAATGCCTTGATCCTTCAGATAAGCACAGGTAGAGAGGCATTCGCCGTGCATCACAATGTTGTTCAACTCGTTCTTTCCCACTGTCTCGAGCTGATCCACTTCATAGAGGGGTATGCCTCGCTGGATGCGGGAATAGACCTGGTTGTTGTCGCGGTAGAAGAGCAAACGGTTGGTGCGCACGAAGTTGTCCAATCGGGCTTGCCCTTCTAACGTGTCCGGATAATAGGGAATATATTTGGTTGCCATAATCAGTTTGCTTGTTTGAAGAATTCGTTGATCATTTGTATGGTTTGCCCTACCCGCTGCTCTGGAGTTATCGTGTCCTCCAAATAGAGAAAGTTGAACCGTTCTCTTCCATACCGCTCGTTGTTGCGGGGCACGAAGACCTCACGCATAAAGGCTAACCGCTCTTTGAACTTGGCTGCATAGCCTTCTCCCTTGGTCTCGATGATGCAGATGCGGTCGATAGCTCCCTCCGGGGTGCGGCTCAGCACCAAGAAGTCGGGCACATAGAGTCCGTCGTATTGCCAATGCTTGCCCACCTTGCGGTAGCACTTGATCTTGAAATCGGTCAGCGTGTCATCGCCATTGAAGTAGTACTCCAAGTTGCGGTCACGCATGATGCCATGCAAAGCTTCCTTGAAATAGTCCAATTCAAGCCGGCTGTCGAAGCGGTAGGGCAGGTAGTGATAGGTCTGCCTCCTTTCAGGATGCGGATCCTTTTCCACTTCCGACCAAAGTCCTTTCATCGTGGTTTGGATGATTTCTTCTGTCATGCCAGGTATTTGCTTCATCTGCTCGATCATCTGCAACTTCTCTTCTGGAATCTCGCCCTTCTCGGGATGTGCATCCCAGTCGAGAATCTGCTGCACATCGGCCTCCTGCGGATAGATGCGGCTGTCATCGATCACATCTAACGGTTTCGGATGCTCTACCGAGAGGATACTGGCCTTTTCGGGTACAATCTCCTCCACGACTTGAAAGTCACGCTTTGGTACAAACGCCTTGCGCACCATGGAACGGATATAAGGATGGTCATAGGCCGCAGAACGGGTCTTGTCGTAGATGGTCCTTAACAGCGGTTCATACGCCATAAGTTTGGATACACTCAACGTGCCGAACGACTCACGGGCTATCTCATGCAGCCACCCTTGGAAAGTTTGTGATTCAGAAATATCCGCAGCTGCTAAATCTTCATAGCTGATGATCTGTCCGCTCAGTTCCTGGATGGTGACCAACGACTTGTCGAGTTTTTTCAACAGGGCAGGGTCAGACAGCCGTGCCTCTGTGTTCGGATGTGACTCGATTTCCACGGTTTGATAGACGACCTGAAACTGATAGAAATCGATGGGTGGTACTTGTTGGCGATCCATCCGTGTGTGTCGCTCGATGTGCTTCCAAGCTGCAAGGGGTTTCTCCGCAAACTCTTTCAAGGTGATGTTTTGCTGTTGTTTCAGCTCCTTGTTCAGCTTGTCGGCATTCTGCTTGTTCATCCAGATGAGCGCTGACTCCGGTTTGTTCTTTTCTGCTTGACGCAGGCAACGGCATGAGGTCTGCAACACCATGTTGTTGGGACAGGCTCCTTCGTGAGGCAGGATGACTCCGGTCAAACTCTTGCAGTCCCATCCTTCTTTGCCGATCTGGGCCAACAACACGACACGCACAGTACTGAGTGGAGAGTTGAGGTTGGCAAAGGCAGCCTCGGATCCTTCTGGTTCTGGATATAGTTTGTTGCCTTTGTGTCGTTTCAGGATGACTTCGGCAGGTCGCAATCCGTAAGTGGTGACGATTTCCGCCACCAAAGGATAGATTTGTTCTTCTAATGTGGGAATCTGTCCGCAATAGATGGCTAACTTGGCCAGTGTGCCGTCGGCATATACCTTCTCTTTGTAGCGATCCAGAAACTCACACAGGCCGTGCCGGACAATACTTTCAGAAACATCGTCCACATATTTCACTGTAGGACGTTTCAGGAAGTTGTCTATTCCTTCGATCAGAGGATAGTAGAACACCACGTTGCTGATGTCGGTATTCTTGATGAGGAAGTTCCCTCCGATGGTGGTTCTCTCTGCCTTGTCGAGATAAGGCGTACCCGAGAATCCCAATACATTGCAGAAACTTTGGCTTTCGGTGGCCCAGTTGGTCACCACTTGACGCAATTTGATGTCACTGTCCGTGGCATGATGCACCTCGTCAATAAAAACGGCCAGATGGGGCATCTTACCGATGACCTGACGCAACTCATTGGCCGTAGCTATCTTCTGGAGCTCTTCCTTGCTGAACAACTCCGGATTTTTTCCAGCATCTTCCATACGATCAAGAATCACCTTTTCTGCGTTGGTGATGGCTACAATACCCATCGCTTGGCCACCCAAGAGGAGATTGTTGATTTTTTGCGCATTCGGATTCTTGACGATATTACTTTTGTTAGCAGATTTTTGTTCATCCAACACCTCAAACTGTATCAAGCGTTTCAGCTTCTGTGCCTCCACCTCGGAGAATATCCACGAGGGATCAAACTCACGTATATTACGCAGGCTCGGAACGATACTTGATTTCAGAGCAGAAGGAGCCAGGACAAGGAAGTTGTGTGCCCATACAGGATTTTCAGGTTCGTTCTGTGCGAAATAAAGGTCGATGTAGATGAAAGCCGCCATCAGGAATGTCTTGCCGGCACCCATGGGCAAACTGAACAGATAGTCCGCATAGGTCACTCCATAGAAGATGTCAAGCAACGTCTGCTTGTAGTCAATCTCCGTGGCGTGATAACGAATGAACTTCTCCAGTTCGGGAGCCAGTTGCTTGCCGTTCTTATCCTTCAAACGTGCATATTGGAAGAGTGCCAGTGCGGCCTTGTCCGTTTCAAGCACTTGGCGTGTTTCCACAGTGAGCTCCTCTATTTCGGTATTTGTGTCATTGAAATAGCCTTCGGAAAATAAGCGGTACAGAGGTTTGCCCTGACAGGCTATCTTCAGATATAGATAAGTCTTGATAGCTTCTATCTGGGCATCACGCATCATCCCTCGCCGCTCGATATGCTGGAGCAGAGGACGAACGGTACAATCCGTGGATTGTAGCCATTGATTTCGTTTGTGTTTTATCAGTTCGTGGAACATTGTCGCATTGATCTCATGGCACACGGTTTTTCGAAGGTGTGCCTTTTGATTGAAGTCACAAAGCTAATGAAAAATTTCAAAAGCCTCAGCAGCTATTTGAATTTCACTGAAAGAATCCTTGATCATCCCTATTATGTCTGTATAGGGGTTTTGGGCTTGGTGGCTCGTAATGAACAAAGTGAATCCAGCGATGTGGACATTTATTATGAAGGAAAGCCGATCGGACTGTTTTCCGTAAAGAATCATCATATTGCGCTATAAATGAAAAAAGCCATCCGTCACGGACAGCCAATTTCGATCGTTAACCTTAAATCTAATACCATGAAAAACACGATGCAAAGATAGATGTTTTATGTTATACAGCATGGTTATGCGGCATAAATCTTCTTGACTTTAAAGTTTTTTAGCTATCTGGCTCTTTCAAGAGGATGTGTTGGATAAGCCTTTAGGTGTATTCTATATGCCAGTCACTGATCGTATGTTTCTCTGAATCATTCAATCCTGCTTCCCAATTGACATCTACATAGTTTGGCAAAAGATTTTCCATCAAGCCAATACGTATTTCAGTATTAGGAATATCAAGCGTGTAGAGCCGTGATAGTCTGTCAAAGTCTTTGATCGTGATATAGCCGCTCTGATACAACAAAGGAGTGATGGATTTCATGTTTTCTGTTGGTACGTCGAAAGCCGAAGCTATTGTTTCCAGTTGCGTAATATCTGATGGTACCACGTTAAATTTCCGCATCATTTGGATCAGATAGGTTGGAGTACCGGAAGCAAACCAATAACTGTTGAGATCATGATCCTGAAAAGCGTTGAGAAGACTGAATGGATTGAAAATATCTGGAGAGGGCCATGTAAAATGGTATCCATCATATTGCAGTTTTAATGCTACAACCGTTTTTTCATACGTCATTTGTTGGCTCTCGGCGAATTCATGAATGTAATCGTGCATCGCACCCAACATCTCCTGTTCGGTTATACCACACACGGCAGCAAATTGAGGAAGCATGGAAATGTTTTTCAGGTTATTGAGTTCACTAAAGATACTTAACTGTGAAAACTTCGTGATACCTGTGATAAAAACAAATTTCAGATACTCGTCACAACCCTTCAAAGGAGAATAGAAATTTCTCATGATTTCTCGTAGTTCTGCAAGTTCTGAATCCTTGTGTACCACATCCAGCAAAGGGGCATCATATTCATCAATTAAAACAACTACTTGACAACCATACTTTGTACTGGCTTTTTTTATTAAGGCTGTCAAACGATCGTTGGGATCTATCGCAGGCTTTTCAATTTCATACAATGATTCATAGTCTGACAACCGTTCGCCTAAAAAACGAGTAAGACCATCCTTGTCCAAGTGTTTTCCTAAGCTCATATCAAACCGCAGTACCGGATATTTTTTCCATTCCTTTTCAACCTTCTCTATCCAAAGTCCCTTGAACAGTTCCTTTCGTCCCTCAAAATAGGCCTGTATGGTAGAACAAAGCAGCGATTTGCCAAACCGTCTCGGACGGCTCAGAAATATATAGTTACTGAGAAGTGTCATGTTCCAGATATACTCAGTCTTGTCAATGTATAGATAATCATTCGTGATTATTTTCTCGAATGTCTGTATGCCAACAGGCAGTCTTTTCAGTTGCTTCTTTCCCATACTCGTTACGCTCTTACAAAAATGACCCTACGTGCAATGTTCGGAAAATATCTCGACATATGCAAGCAGATCGCAGGTATTTTAGCCAATCTTTTTCCGTGACCTGATTTGTGTTTCCTCGCGAGGTAACAAAATTTTCCTCGGGAGAAACCGGAAAAAGCTAGTGCTTTTGATAGCTTAGGAGAGTGCTGCGGTGGGGAGAAGGCCCGGCGGACTGGGGAGAAGGCCCAACGAGTACGGCAGTACTGTTGGCTGCACTCGACAGGGCGGCCCGGCTCATCCGACAGAGCTACCCGGCTCACCGGACAGTGCAGGCCGGCTCACTGGGCAGTACTGTCCAGCTCGTTCGACAGTACTGCCGGGTACTGCTCGGGAGAGCTATCCGGCCTGTTCGATAGGGCTGCCCAAACTGTTACATTGATCACTCACAGCAGACACAAAGGGAACACCTTGTCACCCACTGATATGGACTCAATGATCAGCTTGCATCCATGTGGATGAGAGGTGGGATGATATGGAATCTTCATTTCCTTGTCATAAAAATGGAATATCCTCTCAATACTTTTGCAAAAAATATCAATGAATTGTGGATGAATGTGCAAACCATGTGCGACGGGGTTTATCAGCTTGGTAGATTGTCGTTGTACGCATTAATATTAATATTAAAAGTATGGATGTAGAGAGTAACGTATTTTCGTTTGTGAAACCTAATGTGTTTTGTATTGCGACGGGTTTCTTTTGTTGTTTATCCTCTCATGTGTTCGCTTCAAAGAATTTGGAATTGTTGGATAAACACAATGTTCCGAATGTCGTTCAACAACAGGGCCGAAAGATTACGGTTGTTGTAAGCGATCAAATGGGAGAAGTAACAGGTGCGAATGTGGTCGTAAAGGGGACAACCAATGGCAGTGTGACGGATCTGGAAGGAAAGGTGACATTGGAGGATGTTCCTGCGAATGCTGTTTTGCAAATCTCTTTTATTGGTTATCAAACGATGGAAGTGCCGGTTAACGGCCAAGAAAGTATCCGTGTCCAACTGATTGAAGATCATCAGGCCTTGGATGAGGTCGTAGTCGTTGGTTACGGTACGATGGAGAAGAAGATGGTCACCAGTTCCGTATCTACCATCAAAGGGGATAAGCTGTTTGTCGGTATGGGAGGTTCGACCATCGCTACAGCCTTGCAAGGTAAAATCTCAGGTTTGACGATTTCCGGCACCGCCAGTCCGAACAGTGGCAACGGTTTTCAATTGCGTGGTGTGGCTTCGGTCAATGCGAGCAAAGGACCGTTGGTCGTCATCGATGGAATACCGGGTGGTGATATTCGTTCGTTGAACCAGGAAGATATAGAGTCCATCGATGTGTTGAAAGATGCATCTGCCGGTGCCATCTACGGAACAAGAGCGGCCGGAGGTGTGATCCTGATCACGACCAAGCAGGCCAAAGCGGGTCGCTTGCAGGTCACTTATACCGGAGA
>JBJECC010000130.1:0-10689 GCA_051870655.1 Parabacteroides sp.
ATACGGGCATGATACTCAATATGGGCACTGCTCGCCACCTTTGTTGTCAGCTGGGAGATGTAGTATGGACCACCCACCTCATCCAATTCACCCCGTTTCTTGAGCTGTTCCGTCACCGTCAGCATATCCACCGGCCGCTGGCTGATGGCCAGATCCACGATGGCAGAGAAGATCTTCTCATGCGTCTTCTCATAGAAACACTCCGGCTTGAGGATTTCACTGACAATGGAATAGGCATCCTTCTCCAACATCAGGGCACCCAAGACAGCCTCTTCCAGCTCTCGTGCCTGAGGTTGCAAACGACCGGCCAAATCAGAGGGCAAAGCGGCCGGTTTCTTACGTCCCCGGCCGGTTCCTTTTGTTATTTCTGCCATATTGTGACCGCAGCTTACAAAGATTTAGGTTTATACAAAGCATTCCACCACGTCGGATCATCCTTGAGCCATTTGGCAAACCAAGCAAAGATGGTGTTCTGCCACTGGATACGCTTGTCGTAATCGAGGATGTGGTGATCCTGACCCTCCACCGCTACAAATGCAGTCTCGCGTCCCAACAACTTCAAGGCTGTAAACATCTGGATACTCTCTCCCACCGGCACATTGGTATCAACGGCACCATGCAGGAAGAGTAACGGCGTATGGATCTTGTCAGCATTGTAGAGCGGACTCTGATCCACAAACAGTTTCTTGTCACTCCACGGATAGCTGTTGGCCATGGAGACTTCGCTGTATGAATAGCCCCAATAGCCTTCTCCCCAATAACTGGTATGGTCACTGATACCGGCATGTGAAATGGCAGCGGCAAAGAGATCTCCCTTGGTCTGGAGATACTGTGTCATGAAACCACCATAGGAAGCACCGATGCAACCGATCTTCTTTGCATTGACAAAGCTATGTTCTTCACAGAAACGTTTCGTTCCTTCAATGATGTCCTCTGCAACGCCTTCACCGGCTGTATTGACATGGCGGGCAGAGAACTCCTGTCCGAATCCGGTTGCCCCGCTCGGCTCAATCACATAGACCACATATCCCAAAGCGGCATACGCATGATGCGGATAGCGGCTCTCAAATGTGCGCTCCGTCGGTGAACAGCCTCCGTAATAGTTGACAATCATCGGATATTTCTTAGACGGATCGAAATGAGGCGGCAAATAGAAACGACCGTAGATCACATCACCACGAGAATTTGTAAAGTTCCAAGCCTGACATTCACCCAACTCCACATCTTGCAGTATCACTTTACTCAAATCCTCTACCAAATTCTCTTTCAGATTCTTAGTACTGATTGTATAGAGTCTGTCTGAGTTGGAGGCACCCTGCCCATAATAGGCCAGAACCGGAGCTTGGTCCGCCAACGAGAAACTGCTTACCAAATCCTCCGTCTCTTTTACCTGCTCAATCTTGCCATTGGCCGGATTGAGACGATAGAGACTGACATAGTCCCGATTCTCAGCCGTAAAATAGATTTGTCCATCGGCCCGGTTCCAAACGGAACGTCCCACAGCCGGGTCGAACTGCTTTGTCAGCGGCTTGACCTGTTTCGTCGCTATGTCCATCAGATAGAGCTGACCGTCGGTCATGCTGGGGGTTTGCCCCTCTTTCACATTCTTACCGATGCCACCAAACGACTCGGGAGAACCGCCGAACAACACCTGTTTGCCGTCAGGTGAGAACTGTCCTCTGCCCACAAAACCATCCTTATCGACCAACAACTCTGTCTGCATGGTTTGCAAGTCAAGACGATAAACGGATGTCAAGGTAGTCGGACGCCGGGTCAAACGGTCCTGACTGGTCATGATCAGCAAATAACGGCCGTCCGCCGAAATGTCACCGGCATACGCATTATGGAAACCGTAGGTCAACGGTTGCATCAACCCGCTGTGCAGATCATATTTGGCCACATAAGAACGGTCACGCCAACCGGGCTGCCGATCGTCAGGCACCAGCACCTCATAAATCTCCTTCTTCTCTTTCGGTCCCTCCTGCGTCAAGGTAAAGAGCAGCCAATCCTCCGTGGGGGCAAATTCAAAATGGCCCTCCGGCAACTGTTCCACGACCACACTTTCCTGTCCATTGACGGGATCGACCGTCACCAACTGTTTACCCTGTACACCGGGACGTGTATAATAATAGCGATTGGAACGGGGCATCCACTGCAACGACTCCGTCCGTTCTGCGACAACACGGCCTGTTGCCAGTTCCGTTACCCGACTGAACCCACTTACCTTGCCACCGACGGCTGTATGACGATACCGGGTAATCAGATAATTGCCATTAGGAGACACAGATACACCACTGAAACGGGTACCATGCAGCACATCGGCCAGGTTATAGAGATGTTTGCCATCTTCCCGCAGGGTCAACTGATCCACCTTGTCACCCTCCACACTGACGCGCAACGACTGGGCAGAACCCGGTTCAGAGAGGTACTTGATAGCCACCGGATGCGTAGCCGGTTCCAATGCCACCTCCGGATTCTCCACCTTTTTTCCGTCCACAAACAATTGGTAGTCCTTCACCCCCTCAATCTGTAACTTGACCTTCATATAGGAGGTACTTTCCAATGTAAAGCCTACCAGGTGCAATGCATGTCCCGTTTCAGAACCAGGCAGTGCCTCACCACTCAATGTACGTCCCTGCTTTAACAGATCCAAAGAAAGCGGAGTATCCAACAAACTCCTGAACGAAAATGCTTTGGAATCCACATTCACGGAGTCCACCATAAAAGGTTGCTGCACGGCATACGGACCGGCATAGCGGAATGAGCGGATATCCTTTGTGCCGGCTGACAACAGCAGACCTCCACAAAGTGCACTCACACACAAAATTCTTTTTCTGTAATTCATATCGTCTATATTTGTTATTTATTTTCAGACAAAAGTAGCCAAATCTTTGCTTCTATTGCATACCTAAGAGTGACTTTCTCACAAGAGTGGTGTCGGGCAGATAGCCGGAACGAATACGCCACTCCTGCGGATAAAGATTGTTGGCCCGATTTCCCACCTGCTTGACAAATCCCAACGGAAGGTGACAGTAGGTCACCAAAAGAATCCCCCGCTCCGTTCCGGCAGGCAATACCAACGATTCCTTTTTCAGATAACGGATCGCATCATCATAGGCAAGCTCCACACGTGGAAAGAGATCCTCCGGCAGAGCGGCACACAACGCCAAGGCTTGTGAGGGGACAAAATCTTTTCCTTTGCTCTCTCCCAAAGCCACACCGGCTGAAAGCACACGGCACTCGGCCAGATAGGGCATGAAATCGGCCACTTCCTGAGTGGCCACTGAGAAAGCATTCCCTGACCCTGTGAGAGACAACCTTATGTCGTGGCAGGAGCTGCTGAGACGTTCCATCAGCCGGACGGCCTCCGGATCTGGTGACTGGCTCTCCCTTTTTCCCTTTTTACCCCGAGGCTTCATCGGTAACGGCAACTCATCACATGTGCCTTCAGCCTTCCGAAGCAACGCCAAGAAGAATCCTTCACCGCGTGTCTTATGGGGAAAGAAGCGATAGACCGGATGATCATAACGCAACGCACCGGTAATCTGCCATGCAGGATCAGTCGGCACAGGCAGTGCGTCCGCTCCCAACTCCTCTATTATATAATGTATGTTCTCCTCATCCTCCTCCGTGTTGTAGGTGCAGGTACTGTACACCAAGAGTCCGCCGGGGCGCAAAGCCTCCCAAATGTCATGTATGATACGGCGACTGCGAGCAGCACATAGCTCCACATTGGCTACACTCCATTCACCCGTACTATCAGTATCTTTACGGAACATCCCTTCACCCGAACAAGGCACGTCAGCCACCACCACATCAAACAGATGGCGAAGCTGTCCCAAATCAGCCGGATCATTGTGGGTGACAATCGTATGTAGCGCTCCCCATTTGGCCATGTTCTCTGCCAGAATCTGACTGCGATTGCGTATCACCTCATTGCTGACCAACAGCGAACCGGCAGGCAACAGTGAGGCAAGATGCGTCGATTTGCCTCCCGGCGCCGCACACAAATCAAGGCATCGCACAGGTCCGGAGACATAAGCACGCACCGCCTGTTCCAGAAACATGGAAGAGGCCTCTTGCACATAATAGCCTCCGGCATGGAACAACGGATCGAAAGTAAAAGGCCAGCGTTCCGGCAGGTAATAGCCTGTCTCACACCAAGGCACTCGCTCCAAAGCAGTAGGTGCTACCAATCCTTTCCATGGGTTGAGACGGATGCTGACAGCCGCTTCGGTATGCAGAGCGGTCTCCAACGCTTCATATTCATCGCCCAACAGGGCGCGTGTCCGACGAATAAAATCTTCAGGAAGTGCCATATTTCGATTTGTTAATGGCACAAAAGTAGTATTTTTGTCGAAAAATAAGACTATGCAAGCTACGCTTTTCCTCATTCCTGTCACATTGGGCGAGACAGAACACCGCCGCGTCCTCCCCGCCTACAATCGGGAAGTGATTCTGCAACTGAAACATTTCATTGTGGAGAACGTGCGTACCGCACGCCGTTTCCTGAAAAAGGTGGAACCGTCGATCGTGATTGACGAGCTGACTTTTTACGAACTGAACAAACATACCTCGCCTGAGCAGGTAGCGGGCTATCTGGCTCCCATGGCACACGGTGAGTCAATGGGGGTAATTTCCGAAGCAGGTTGTCCGGCTGTGGCTGATCCTGGAGCCGATGTAGTGGCCATTGCCCAACGCAAACGGTATAAAGTGGTACCGTTGGTCGGTCCCTCTTCCATTCTGCTCTCTGTGATGGCTTCCGGTTTCAACGGACAGAGTTTTGCATTCCATGGTTATTTGCCGATCGACGCTTCGGAACGGGCTGCTACCCTGAAACGCTTGGAGGGACGAATCTACGCGGAGAACCAGACGCAGCTGTTCATCGAGACTCCCTACCGCAACAACAAACTGGCGGAGGAGCTGATCCGTTCCTGCCGTCCCTCCACCAAACTCTGTATTGCCTCTGACATTACGTGCGAAGATGAATACATCCAAACACGTCCCGTCAAAGAGTGGACCGGACAGGTGCCCGATCTCTGCAAGAAACCCACCATTTTTTTACTGTATAAATAGGGGATGAAACTATGTATCAAGCACACGAAACAACCGTGATCGACGCAGGTTGCATCATTGGCGAAGGAACACGCATCTGGCATTTCTCCCATATCATGGAGGGCTGTACCATCGGACCGGATTGCAACATCGGGCAAAACGTGGTGGTCTCTCCTGGTGTCGTGTTGGGCCGTAACGTCAAGGTACAGAACAATGTGTCGATCTATACGGGCGTGGTATGTGAAGAGGATGTATTTCTCGGGCCCAGTTGTGTCTTTACTAATGTACTGAATCCACGTAGTGCTGTGCCACGCCGTGACCAGTATCGCACCACACATATCGGGCGGGGAGCCACGATCGGAGCCAATGCCACGATTGTCTGTGGACATACCATCGGCGCCTTCGCTCTGATCGGTGCTGGAGCCGTAGTCACCAAAGACGTTCCGCCCTATGCCCTTGTGGTCGGCAATCCGTCGAAGCAGATCGGTTGGGTCAGTGAATATGGTCATCGCCTCCGGTTCGATGAGGCGGGTATGGCCAGCTGTCCGGAAAGTGGCCAACAGTATGAATTAAAAAACGGCAATGTCCGGCGCATTGACTGAATGCAACCGGCCATTACCGCCCTTTACTGTATTCTCAAAGATCTGATCAGCACGCCTTGAAACTCATGTCAAGCCCTTTGACTGAGTGTGTGAGCGCACCGACTGAGATATAATCCACTCCGCACTCCGCATACTGGCGCAGCGTGTCGAATGTGATACCACCAGATGATTCCAACTCAAAACGGCCTCCCACCATTTCCACCGCCTTCTTGGTATTCTCCGGAGTGAAGTTGTCCAGCATGATGCGGTTGATGCCTCCCACACGCATAGCCTGCTGCAACTCGTCGAAATTACGTACTTCAATCTCAATCTTCAGATCCTTACCCTTCTCTTTCAGATACTGGTGACAACGTGTAATAGCCGCTTCGATACCACCGGCAAAATCCACATGGTTATCCTTCAACAAGATCATGTCAAACAGACCGATCCGATGGTTCACACCACCACCGATCTTGACAGCCTCTTTCTCGATCATACGCAGTCCCGGAGTAGTCTTACGGGTATCCAATACACGTGTCTTCGTACCCTCCAACGCCTTCACATACTTACGAGTCTGGGTAGCGATACCACTCATACGCTGCATAACATTCAGCATCAGACGTTCCGTCTGCAAGAGAGACTGTACCTTGCCCTCTACGACAAAGGCAATGTCACCCTTCTTCACCTCAGCACCATCGTGGATGAAGGTCGTCATCTTTAACTCCGGATCGAATGTGTGGAAAATGCGTTCTGCCATCTCTACACCGGCCAGGACACCATCCTCTTTCACGATCAGCTGGCTCTTGCCCATCTCTGTCGCGGGAATACAACATAACGTGGTATGGTCACCATCGCCGATATCCTCAGCGAAAGCCAACCGGATCAGTTCTGCAATTAACTGCTCTTTTGTCTCCTTTAAGTCCATAATAATTCTTACTATCTTTTTCAGTTTTTACTCGATTCGAATGGATTGGATCAGGATCCGTTCCCCCTCGACACGGTAGGCCACATTCACCCGAAAGTCGCCTTGTGTGGTCTTCAATTTGGCTACGAAGAAACCCTTTTCCGATTTATCGGCATGATGCACCACTGTAAAACCGGACGGTTTATGTCCCTGGAAGAATTTGCCCAACAGATTGACCGCATCGGCTGCCTGGCAAGTCTGTGTAGCATCCGGCAACGCCATATCCACCTCCTTATCCATCGCTTGCGCAAGCGAGGAGGCATTTCCGGCTTTGAAGGCCTGTGTGATAGGATTCAGATCGGCTGCCTGCAGACTCCAAGCCGCACAGACCAACATCCAAACAAGTAGGATCCGTTTCATATTCGCTCTATTCATTTTATGCTTGAATTGCGACAAAGGTATGTATTTTTCTTGTATATTCGCCGGCTCGAATCCATTAATTCTGAGTAGATGAAGATTGCATTGGTAGTCATAGGTAAAACAGATGCCTCTTATCTGGTTGAGGCGGTGCGGGAATACAAAGAACGGTTGGTGCACTATGTACCTTTCGAACTGGAAGTGATCCCTGACATCAAAAATGTGAAAAACATGTCGGAAACCCAACAGAAAGAGAAGGAGGGCGAACTGATCCTGAAGTTCCTACAGCCGGGAGATTATCCGGTGCTGCTGGACGAGAAGGGAAAGGAATTTACTTCCATGCAATTTGCCGCCTATGTCGAGAAGAAGATGCACAACGTACCCAAACGGCTGGTGTTCATCATTGGCGGCCCCTACGGATTCAGTGAAGCGGTCTATCAGGCGGCTACGGAGAAGATCGCTCTCAGCAAGATGACCTTCTCCCACCAAATGGTTCGCCTGATTTTTGTAGAACAGATTTACCGGGCCATGACGATTCTCCATCACGAGCCTTATCATCACGAATAATCACTGACGGCTTTTCTGCAGCAGCAGATAGTCCAAAATAGTCATGGCTGCCATCGACTCCACAATAGGCACGGCACGGGGCAACACACACGGATCATGACGGCCGCGCGCCTTTAGGATCGTGTCGTTTCCCTCCATATCCACCGTCTCCTGCTCCATCAGCAGGGTAGCCACCGGCTTGAAGGCCACACGGAAATAGATATCCTGCCCGTTGGAAATGCCACCCTGGATACCGCCTGAATGATTGGTCCGGGTGTTGATGTGTCCGTTGTCATTGAAGAATCGGTCGTTCCGCTCCGAGCCATGATAGCAGGCAGAGGCAAAACCGTCGCCATACTCAAATCCCTTGACCGCATTGATCGAGAGCATCGCGTGACCCAGTACAGCGTGCAACTTATCGAAAACAGGCTCACCCAATCCTACCGGAACACCCTGAATCACACAAGTGATCACACCCCCGACGGTGTCCCCCTTCGCCTTCACACCGGCAATCAACTGCTCCATCTCGGCCGCTTTCTGCGGATCAGGACAGCGCACCGCATTGGTTTCTGTCACACCGAGATCATAATCCTGATAACTACCGGTCAGCTGGATCGGCCCTACCTGCGAGGTATAGGCCTGAATGCGGATGGCATACTGTCGCAAAACCAACTTGGCAATGGCTCCTGCCACACAGCGGGAAATAGTCTCGCGGGCTGAGGAACGGCCACCGCCACGCGGATCGCGGATCCCATATTTCATCTGATAGGTGTAATCGGAGTGAGAAGGACGATACACCTGCTTCATATTGTCATAGTCTGACGAATGCTGATTCTTGTTCCAGACAATGAACCCGATCGGAGTACCGGTCGTCTTACCCTCATACACACCGGAGAGTATCTGTACCTCATCATCCTCCTTACGTGGAGTGGTGATGCGCGACTGTCCCGGTTTCCGCCGGTTCAACTCCTGCTGGATAAAAGCGGTGTCCAGCTCAATGCCAGCCGGACAACCGTCAATCACACCTCCTATACCCGGTCCGTGCGACTCACCAAACGAGGTCAAGCGGAATAATGTACCAAATGTATTCATCAATGACATCCTCCACAACCCTCGCCGCAGCCCTCATCACCGCAGCCACCACAGCTACCGCAACCACCGCCACAGCCGCCTGCCGGCTGGGTCAATTGGGCAATCTCTTCCGCCGTAGCCTCATGTACCTCCAGCACTTCCCCCTTGAAGTGCAACGTCTCACCGGCCAACGGATGATTGAAGTCCATCACCACTACATCTGACTTCACTTCCAGCACGGAGCCCATCATACGATTGCCGTTGGAATCCATCATGGGCAGTGTATTCCCCTCTTTCACCATCTCAGCATCGAACTTTCCGTCAATCTCAAATATGTTCTTCGGCAATTCGAGCACGTTGTCCTCACTATACTCACCATACGCATTTTCCGGTGCAATGGAGAAATCGAATGTCTCGCCCACGGCCAAGTCCTTCAGTGCAGCCTCGAAAGCCGGGATCATCATGCCGGTACCATAGACGAATTTCAGCGGCCGGTCAGCCGTTGCCTTTTCCATCAGCTCACGTTCTTCTCCCTCTCCCACATGCAGGTCGTATGTGACCGCAACGTACTTGTTGTCTGTAATCTTCATTTGTTCTCTGTTTTTATCTGTAAAAATTCAAATTGGGCACAAAGATACGACTTATTTCTTATCTACGGCCTCCTTCAATGCATCCAACGCCTTTACCAACATACTGCGCGGGCAACCGATGTTGAGTCGCATGTGTCCCTCACCACCGGGACCGAATATTGAACCGTCGTTCAGAGCCAGACCGGCCTCATCCTTGAAAAGATGGACCAGCTCAGTCTGTTCCAGTCCCAATCCATGGCAATCCAGCCACACCAGGAACGAGGCCTGCGGAGGATAGACCCGGATCTGCGGGATATGTTCCTGGATGAAGTCTATCACGTAACGGACATTCTCCATGATGTACATCCGCATCTGTTGCAACCATTCCGCACCATAGGTATAGGCTGCGATGGTGGCAGTGTAAGCAAAGATCGTCCCCGCATTAAACTCACCGGCCTCCATGAACGTAAAGAATTTCTCCCGGATCTGCTCATCCGGAATGACCGTATAGGAGGTGACGATGCCGGCAATGTTGAACGTCTTGCTTGGTGCCATGAAGGTCAAGCTACAGGAGGCAGCCGTTTCCGATACCGTGGCAAACGGATAATGGATACATTGCGGAAAAGCCATCTCCGAATGGATCTCGTCGGAGATCACCAGTATATGGTGCTTGGCACAGATCTCCGCCAGTTTCACCAGCGTATCTTTCCGCCATACCACACCGCCCGGATTGTGCGGATTACACAGGATCAGCACTTTGCATCGTTCGTCAATGAGCTGCTCCAGTTGCTCGAAATCCATCTGGTATTCCCCATCCACCAGGCGCAACGGATTGTAGACCACCTCACGTTTCATTTTCTCCGGCACAATTCGGAAAGGATGATAGACAGGAGGTTGGATAATCACCTTGTCCCCCGGCTGTGTGAAGCATTGCAGGGCAAATCCGATGCCCTTCACAATACCGGGAATGTAGGTGATCCACTCCCGCCGGATTTTCCAGTTATGTTTATAATGTACCCAATTGACGATGCTCTCGTAATATTCGTCCGTATCGAACGGATAACCGAATATCTCATGCTCGCAACGTTTCTTCAACGCATCCACGATAAAATCGGGTGTACGGAAATCCATGTCCGCCACCCATAAAGGAACCAGATCTTCCCGGCCGAAGTAATTCATCAGCTTGTCATACTTGACACAGCCTGTCCCCCGCCGGTCGATGATCTCATCGAAATTATACTGCTTCATTGCTTATCGAATTTTTGATAGATTGTCTTTCTTGAATCATAACACAATGCTCTGTTGCAACGGCAACTCCTCCGAAGAACCTCCTACCATGAACTGGTATTCGCCCGGTTCGAACTTCCATTCACCACGACCCTGATAGAGCATCAGCTCCTCTTTCGGTACGACGATACGGATCGTCTCGGTCTCGCCTTGACGGATGAACTGGCGCTTGAACCCCTTCAACTGCTTCTCCGGAGTCGTATGGGAAGAGACCACATCCTTCACATAGAGCTGTACTACCTCTTCACCGGCCCGGTCA
>JBJECC010000131.1:0-10683 GCA_051870655.1 Parabacteroides sp.
CTGAATAGAGCATCTGACTACGGATCAGAAGGTTATAGGTTTGAATCCTATGCGAGTCACTCAAGAAAGTATGATTTCTAAAGTACTTATTGGGGACAAAGGAAGGTTCGCTAGCTCAACTGAATAGAGCATCTGACTACGGATCAGAAGGTTATAGGTTTGAATCCTATGCGAATCACAAAGAGCTTCTGCAAGTGATTGTTGAAGCTCTTTTCTTTTTTATGACATTTCAATTGTTTTATGAATCGGAAAATTCTTCAAATAGCTCTTCCTTCTATTGTGTCGAACATCACCGTTCCTCTGTTAGGACTGGTGGATATGGCCATTGTCGGCCATTTGGGATCACCTGTGTATATCGGTGCCATTGCCGTGGGGGGCATGTTATTCAGCTTTATCTATTGGATTTTTGTCTTTCTGCGGATGGGGACCAGTGGAATGACTTCGCAGGCATTGGGTCGGCGGGATCTGAGTGAGGTGGTCCATCAGTTGTTACGCTCGCAAGCAGTGGCGTTGGGAGTCGGCATGCTGCTGATCCTGTTGCAGGTACCGATCACCCGATTGGCTTTTCTTTTGATCCGGACTACCCCCGAAGTGCAACAGCTTGCCCTTCGTTATTTTTCCATTTGCGTATGGGGAGCTCCGGCTGTGTTGGGGTTATATGGGTTTTCTGGCTGGTTTGTCGGGATGCAGAATTCCCGTTTCCCCATGTGGATCGCGATTTGCCAGAATGTGCTCAATATCGGTATCAGTGTGGGATTGGTGTTGGGTTGTGGCTTCAAAGTGGAAGGGGTGGCCTTGGGCACTCTCTTGGCTCAATATGGCGGTTTCGGTATGGCTTTGTTGTTGTGGGTACGCTACTACAGAAGGCTTTGGCATTATCTGCAACCGGCTCGTTGTTGGCAACGGGCCGCTTTGGTTCATTTCTTCACACTGAATCGTGACATCTTTTTCCGGACAGTGTGTCTGGTGATCGTGACTACCTCATTTACCTCCGTAGGGGCCGGACTGGGGAATGTCGTGTTGGCTGTCAATACATTGCTGATGCAGTTTTTCACACTGTTTTCCTATATCATGGATGGATTCGCCTATTCGGGAGAGGCATTGACAGGGCTCTACATAGGGGCGGGCAATCGGCCGGCTCTGAATCGCATGATCGGTCTGTTGTTCCGTTGGGGCATTGGAATGGCTCTTCTTTTCACAGCCCTTTATGGATTGGCCGGTCCCTCTTTTTTACGGCTGCTGACCAACGAAGTGTCAGTGATAGAAGCGGCTTCCGGCTATTTTTATTGGGTGTGGGCCATTCCGTTGTGTGGCTTTGCCGCTTTTCTGTGGGATGGCATCTTGATCGGTGCGACTGCCACACGGATCATGCTGCAGGCTATGTTGTGTGCCTCTGCTACCTTCTTGCTGCTTTATCTGTCACTCCCCGCCTCCTGGGGCAATCATGCCCTTTGGTTGGCCTTCCTGGGTTATTTGACCATGCGGGGAGTGGCTTCCAGCCTGTTGGCCCATAGACACCCCACTATTTATTCTTCAATTTAATGCCGGTCGTCTTCTTGGCAAAGGTAGCCAGCTCGTAACTGTTTATCTGGACAGGACCTTTGATAAACTCTGGAATATTGAACGATTTCATGCAACGGTCATAGAAATCACACTTTTCCTGAGGCAAGAGGAATGGTTTGGAGACCTCCCCTTTGTGGTTGACATACGCGAAGAAAGGACGTGTGTAGAGTCCGTCCAGCCGGCGGCTGCTGAATACGACCCATCGGCTGTTGCTGCTCCAGGAGTGATAACTCTCCACATCCTCACTATTGGCCTGTTCTAATGGATGCAAGGATCGGTTTTGCAGATCAATCAGGTACAAATCCGCATCTTTATGCCAAATGGAGAAGTTGCCATATCCGGAAAGGGTGATCATCAGAAAACGGCCATCCGGTGAAACGCGGGGAAAGGAGACGCTCTTTCCGGCATCCGATGCATGATAGAGTGTATCCACCTGTTGACCGAAGCTGCCTTTGTCCGGATCGAATGCCACAGAACAGAGGCTGTAGTGCAGATGATCGTACGACTGGGGCATCTCACAGGCTTGTGCCGTACAGAAATAGAGGGTGCGTCCGTCAGGTGAGAAGGTCGGGAACGTCTCGAAGGCCTGCGGTGATTTCAGGAGTGGAGTCGTGAGGATTACATGTTGCTCCACGTCATATACCACCACATCTGATTCCGTGTCGAACACTTCGATCCGGTTCTTGTGGTTGGTATGGAAATCCTGCCGTGTCGTATTGACAGAGAAGGCTACAAAACGGCCGGAGGGATGCCATGAGGGATAGACCAGTGGGGAGATGTTCTGTTCCGTCTTGGTGTCCAGCTTTTCCATCTTGCCGTCGCATAGCAGGTAAGTTCCAGCCAGTTTCTCACGCATGTGGAATAACATCCGGTCAGGTTGTTGCATACAGAAGGAGTGGCAGTTCATGCAGTTCTGTTCCGTCTGTTTGTTCTCGATAAGGGCATTCTGCTTATAATTCCCCAGACAACGCTGGTAAATACCCATTTGTCCCCACAATTCATATCCGGGCTCAATCAGACGGTAGGCGAGATAGCCGTCCATGGGTTCTTCGGCTACATGCCATTGGAAGGGTGGATAGGCCTTCCAGGTCTTGTGGTGGGCATACACCTGAATCTCCAATGTCTGGCCTGCCGATTGACTGAGCAATTGCCGCCACTTCTTTTCGGGCCAGGTGAACTGACCCTCTTTTTCCTGTAGGATGAGTGCCTCACCACCCGACTGGGGTTGGAGACGCACATACGCATCGTCATGTTCCGTTTTCAGCATAAAATTCAAAGGAGCCACATTGACCGGAATGGTGACATCTGCATAATCCGGAAAGAGCTGTACGGCCTCCTCCGTCGGTTGGCTTTTCGGAAGGGTGGGATTGCCGCATGCAGTCAGCAAAAGGCAGGCGGCTGTTATAAGTTGATGAATTTTCATGTCTCTATGAATTAGATGTTTGTAAAAAGATAATAGGTCCAGTAGTTACTGCCGAATGTTTTTCGGATCAGGAGCGGTAGCTGTGGATGATTCTTGTTCTGCAGATAGACCTGTTTGAACTCGGCAAAACGTTGCAGCAGAGCTTCCGGAATGGCATACCGTGTGGCTAACGCTGGATCGGATTCTGCCAAGATGACGACCGCCTCTTGGAAAGCACGTGGCAACGATGGCAATACGGGCGTTCCATAATACTGTTGCAGGATGGCTTCGAAGGAGGAGAGGTTCTTGGCCAACAACAGATTGGCACCGGCAAACTCCAGGATCGTCTTGTGATCCGGAAGCCGTTCGGCACGGGCCAATAGGTCGGATTGTACATCTTGCAGGCGGGACAGACTGTTCTCAGCCGGTAATCCACGTCGTTTGGTTCCTAACAGGGGGTCGGCTTCCACTCGATCATCCCGATAGAGGAACTGTTTGTATTGTCTGGCCCAATCCCGGTAGAAAAGACTCTCTTCCAACCGACGGATGTATTTTTCTGCCACCTTGTATTGACCGTAGATGAGGTTGGTCTGGATCAGCCGTTGATAGTTACGCGGGTTCTCGGCCCCGATCAGTGCTTCAAAGGCCATCTGTTGGGACAACCCGATCTCTCCGATGAGATAATAGATGTCACTGGAGAGGATGGAGACCTGTGCACTTTTATTCCAGGGAACCAGCAAGGACTGTGGTCCACGTTGGTTGTAGGCAAACATATCCGTACACAAAGAGCCCTTTTCCATCAAGGCCAGATTCAGATAATTCAGATAGAGGAAGTTCTTGATAGGCTGCTTGCTCAGCCGGTTAACCAGTCGGTCCCACTGTTCCGTACGGGTGTAGTAGTCCAGCTCCTTCATCAGGTAGTTCTTGGCATCCACATAAAGGGGCAGTCCTTTATAGAGGATGGCTCCGACAAGCACAGTCTGCAACACATAGCCTATGATACGGACACCTCTTCTGGCATGCATCGGAATGCGTTTCAAGGCCAGCGTGATGAGCAGGACAAGCGGTAACATCCACCAGGCGGCATATACAATGGCTGCCGGCTCCAGTTTGGGATGATAATAGGCATCCGGTAAAAAGGCAAACCGATAGTCTGACACCCAACAGAACCAGACCGAAGAGGCGGTTGCCAGCGCACTGACGACCAGGGAGACCACTCCGCAAAGCAGTCCACGGGAAGCAGTCACCGGTCCGATCACGCAAAGTGCCAACGAGAAGAGGAAGGAAGCCGGTCCGATCAATCCGTATAATAAAAGGGACAACAAACCTGTAAGGAGAGGCGTTTGCAGGAGGGTGATCCGTTCCCATTCCAACAAGGCTCCGATGGCGATCACGTATGCGACAGTGCCTGACAGGTATTCGTTATAGTCATATTGGTTGAACAACAGGCAAATGGCTGGCAACAGATAGAGCAGGAAAAGTTCCCCTCGGTCTGTCAGACAATGCATCAGGTTGCGGGTCCGCAGAGCCACAATGGTCAATAGGAGGGAGGTCAAGGCCGCTCCTACGTGAGGCAATCGGAAAAATTGCGTGATAAACTCGCCCAACAAATAGGCCAGTCCGCCTACTTGGAGAAACTTATCCTGAAAATAGTCAGGTGCCAAGCGGAACAACTGGAATTGTTCCACATAATAGAAGTGGTACTTACCGGTCGCTTCCAGCAGCAGATAACAGACAATCCAGAGGAAAAGGCCGATGAAGAATTGTTTATGTTTCATGTTTTTCGAATTTGCAGACAAAAATAAGGAGAAGATTCTGTATCTTTACCGATGTTTATGTATTATTATTGAAAAAATAAGGATTTGTTTATTTTATGAAGACAGTTATGCAACGAATGACCAATTCCGTACAGGCACTGAAACGATGGGATTGGTGGCTGTCCTGGGCTGGCATTCTGGCCGGCAGTATCATCATGGCAGCCGGATTTGTTTTCTTTATCAATCCCTACAACATTGTGCCAGGTGGCGTATATGGAGCGAGCATTGTGCTGCACAATCTCTTTCCCTCCATTCAGGTCGGAACGTTCGGGTATATGTTTGACATTCCTTTGCTCATCCTTTCGGCTCTCCTGTTAGGGGCCAAGTTGGGGATGCGTACGTTGGTGGCGGCCATGATCACGCCGGCCATCATGAACGTCCTGTCAAAACTGGTCTATCCCTCGCAGGAGGCGTTGGAGGCATTGGACCCCTCCCTGTTGTTGGGCGGTTGCATGAACATGACAGAACATCTGATGCTGACCTGCATCATCGGGGCGGTCCTGATCGGTGTCGGCAGTGGCATTGTGGTGCGTAATGAGGCGACTACCGGGGGAAGCGACATCATCGGCATGATTCTGCAGAAATATTGCCACATCCGTTTCTCCACAGGCATTCTGCTGGTAGATGCCATTGTCGTGCTGTTTGGTCTCGTGGTGATCGGGTTCGGCATCGGGCAGGCTGACGGTAGTGTCACCAACCAGTCATGGCATCTTTCCTTCTACTCGTTGATTGCCATCTTCATCACCTCCCGTGTGGTGGCTTATGTGCTGAACGGTTCGAAGGACGACAAACTGATGTTTGTCATCTGCCAGCATCCGATGAAGGAGCTGCATCAGTTTATTCTGAAGGATCTGGACCGTACGGCCACTCACATCAAAAGCAGTGGTCTCTATTCGAACGAGGAAAAGGAGATGCTGTTTTTAGTGGTAAGCCACAAGGAGGTACAACAGGTGAAACGGAAAATCAAGGAGGTCGATCCGAGGGCCTTCGTGGTGATCACCGATGCGTATGATACATTTGGAGAGGGTTGGAAAGCGCTTCCTTCCGAGAGCGACATCGAACCGGAATAAAAAGTCGGACCGGTAAAAAACAAAATGGCCTGGTCTCTCTACGAAACCAGGCCTCCTCTTTTCATGTATTATTATGCATTCTCTTCCTCTTCCTCCTCTTCTTCGTCATCTTCATCTTCATCTTCCTTGACAAAGAAGGCGCTCAATTCATACAACCCGTACAGTGGCAGGAAGACGACGCTCAATGTGAACGGGTCACCACTCGGTGTGATGAAGGCGGAAGCTACCAACAGGCCCACAACCGCATGACGGCGGTATTTGTGGAAGAAAGAGCGTTTCAATACGCCCACTTGCGACAGCAACCACGATAGAAGCGGCATTTCGAACACAATTCCCATCACGAAAATCAGCAACAGAAAATTGTCCATATAAGAGTCCAATGACACCTGCTCCGTGATGGCGGCACTCAGTTCATAGGTGGCCAGGAAACGGAGGGTCATCGGAAAGACCAGAAAGTAGCCGACTGCACAACCCAGGAAGAACATGACCGTGCCGAAGAGAAAGACCCAACGGACACTCTTCTTCTCGTTTTCA
This sequence comes from Parabacteroides sp., assembly GCA_051870655.1. Lineage (GTDB taxonomy): Bacteria > Bacteroidota > Bacteroidia > Bacteroidales > Tannerellaceae > Parabacteroides. The sequence continues at coordinate 6,387 of JBJECC010000131.1, forward strand.
TACAAGGCAGGTCGGATGAATTTCCACACCTCCCACATCAGATAGGGGAAGGTCAGCAACAGGGCCAGCCAGAATGAACTGGTCATGTGCGTGAAAAACTGGGATGCCAACTTGATGTTGACAATGTTCACGTGGAAATCATCATTGCAGAAATCCGGCAAGAAAGAAAAATAGTTACTGATCTTACATAACTCCCGATAGAGGATAAAATCGGATGAACACGGAGCCATCACGACGTTATCGAACAGCCAAGGCATGACAGCAAAGCCGCCGATCGCGAAGATGAAAAGTGCCAGTACCGATCGGAACAGGGTCCAACGAAGCTCTTCCAGGTGGTCCCAGAATGACATTTCTTCTTGTTGTTCCATCAATCCTTACTTAGATGTGTCCGTATCGTCTATTTTGATGTCGTCTTCAATACCTTTTACTCCATCCTTGAAATTTTTCACGCCCTTACCGATTCCACGCATCAGTTCAGGAATCTTTTTACCTCCAAAGAGCAGCAATACAACCATGGCGATGATGATGATCTCGCCTGTTCCCAAGTTACCTAAAAATAGTAAGTCCATCTTATTTGTATGATTTTAAATGTTACACTACGTCATTTGACAGGACAAAGATACTATTTGAAATGAATAGTCGTTTCATTATTCCAATTTTATTACCTTTGCACCGTATTAAAAAAGTGAAATTAGAAAATTGATTGAAGAAATGAAAGCGTATGTATTTCCTGGCCAAGGGGCGCAATTCGTAGGAATGGGGCAGTCTCTGTATGACACTGATTCTCTTGCAAGAGAGATGTTTGAGAAGGCTAATGAAATTTTAGGATTTCGGATTACAGACCTGATGTTTGCCGGTACCGATGAGGATTTGAAGCAGACAAAGGTGACGCAGCCTGCCGTTTTCCTTCATTCGGTGATTTTGGCGAAGACATTGGGTGGAGACTTTCAGCCCGACATGGTGGCTGGACACTCCTTGGGTGAGTTCTCCGCACTGGTGGCAGCCGGAGCTCTCTCGTTTGAGGATGGTCTGACTTTGGTTTCCAAACGTGCAATGGCGATGCAGAAGGCTTGTGAGAAGACTCCTTCTACGATGGCAGCCGTATTGGCCTTGCCGGATGAGAAGGTGGAGGAGATTTGTGCCAGCATCGAAGGGGAAGTAGTTGTATGTGCGAATTATAACTGTCCGGGTCAGTTGGTGATCTCCGGATCCGTTCCGGGCATTGATGCAGCTTGTGAAAAGCTGTTGGCTGCAGGGGCCAAGCGTGCGTTAAAGCTGAAAGTGGGGGGTGCGTTCCATTCTCCGCTGATGGAGCCGGCCCGTGAGGAACTGGCGGCTGCTATCGAATCTACGGCTTTCCAGGCTCCGGTTTGTCCGGTTTACCAGAATGTAAGTACGAAGGGCGAACGTGAACCGGAGGTGATCAAGCGTAATCTGATCGCTCAGCTGACCGCTCCGGTACGTTGGACACAGAGCGTACAGAACATGATTGCGGACGGTGCTGACCGCTTCATCGAATTAGGTCCGGGCAAGGTGCTCCAGGGACTGGTAGCCAAGATCCACAAAGGTATGGCCGTGGAGGGTCTGCAGTAATGAAACAGCAGATCACGTATGTACCGCAGGGCGGTGTCTGCTCCAAGCTGATGACAGTGGACGTGGAAGATGGTGTCATCCGGCAGGCTGTGGTGATCGGAGGCTGCCATGGCAACGGACAAGGGCTGTGTGCCCTTTTGAAGGGCATGCGGGTAGAAGAGGCGATTCTCCGTATGGAAGGCATCGATTGCCACGGACGCGGCACCTCTTGCCCCGACCAGATGGCGCAAGCCTTGAAGCAAGCGCTGTAAACCTCAGGAAAGAAGAGAGACGATCTGCTCCAGATAGTGTGCGTCGGTCTCATCAAAGCTGGCCACTTGATCGCTGTCGATATCCAAGACAGCGGTCACTTGTCCGGCCTGGATAAGTGGCACGACGATTTCAGACCGTGAACGGGAACTGCAGGCAATGTGCCCTGGAAACAGCTCTACATCGGGTACAATCAGGCTTTTGCCTTCTGCCCAAGCCGTACCGCACACTCCTTTCCCTTTCCGGATGCGTGTACAGGCCACCGGCCCCTGAAAAGGTCCCAACAGGAGCTGCTCTCCCTCCACACGATAAAAACCGACCCAAAAGAAGCCGAATGTCTCCCACAAGGCGGCTGCCACATTGGCCATATTGGCGATCCGGTCCGGTTCGTTTTCTACCAGCGATTTGATTTGCGGGAGCAAAGCCTCATATTTCCGTGACTTGTCTCCTTGGGAAATGAATAAATCTTCTGCCATATTTTTTGTATATCTTTATATATCTATATCTGCCAACGAATGTAATCATTTTATTTGAAATGGAATGCTTTCAAATCGATTCATTTCATGAATGATTTGACAAGGTGTTACCTGTTAACGCGAAACCGCAGTTTTTTTTGCCTTGCAGTATGGTTTGAATCTATCCGTCTATTATAATATTCTATATATATAAATTATAATAATATACAAATATGTAATATATATAATAATATAAATAAGAATAGATAGAATCTTTCCTATGAGGAAGAAGAGGGTGGGGAACGAAAAAAAACGGAGTTTCGCGTTAACAGGTAACACCTCAGCAAGGGATCGATCCACCCGGCTCCCTGCTCTGTTTGACCCGGCTCCCTGCTCTGTTTGACCCGGCTCACCTCCCTTATCGAGCCGGCTCGATTGATCGTTTGAATCCGGTAGAATTGAATGAGGGGAGAAGATTATGAAATATAAGGCTCGGTTTCGGAGATTATTAAATAGACTTGTGCCGTGAATCTGCTACATATCAGTCATTGAAAGTCCTTTTTGACTTACGGCATAGCCCTTAAATTTACCCGTAGCGCGAGTAAAGACACTGACTTTCTCGTTGAGAGCGACAGCATCAAAGTTTTCCTTTTTTCGCTTTACCTCAATGAATAACGCCTCGTCGTTCAATTCGTTCTCAGCCACAATATCAATCTCATTTTCACCCTTGCGATCCCACCAACTGCCGATGCGTGTGTACGCTTTACTCTCTATGAGTACACGCTTGAAATAGCGTTCGAGCATCTTGCCGCTGAATGTTTCGTAATCACGATTGATCATAGTCTTCACCGCATCATAGTTCTCAATCTCAAGCATATAGTTATACTTGTAGATGAAACGGAACCAAAAGCTGAAGAAGTTGTCCTCAATCGTATAGCGAACATTCTTGGTCGAACTCTTCTCGAAGATCGGTTGGTTCTTGGTAATCACCTCATACTCCTTTTCCAATTTTGTTAGATAGCCACCAATCTCCCTACCCACAATCTGCTCAATCTCCGAGCGTGAGGTCTTGCCACGAGCAATGGCGGAGAGAATGGAGAAATAAACTCCGTAGTCCTTGCCAAACTCCTCAATGAGTATAGCTTTCCCTTCACCCAAGAAAACAGAGTCAGCCTTGATGATATGATTAATCATCTTAGTCTTGGTCGTAGCACCGGCATCAATAAGCAACTGGACATATTTTGCGACACCTCCTGTAAACGAGTAGAAGGCCAACAAGTCCTCGGCTGCATAGTCAGGATTATACTCCGCCATTATCTCCTTCAAAACTGAAGGCGTGAATGGCTTAATCGACATAAAACGAGTCTGGCGGTTGTATAAGGGTTCTTTCTTATCCTTGAAAATCTTGGTCATCATCGAGAAGATGGAACCGCACACGATAAGATTGATATGTGCCTTCGTGTGATACATATCCCAAATACGCTGCATATCGCTATATACCGACTTGTTTACCTTAAAAAACTCTTGAAACTCATCTATAAACAGCGTAATGGGACGGTAGATGGAGAGTTTCATCAGGTATTCGAAAATCTCAGCGAATCGCTCCACCTTACCCATCGTAGGGATGTTCAATTTATGCTCAATCTCTTGTAGATAATCCGCACACAAATCATTCTCAACTTTACGTGCAACAAAGAAATACAATATCTGCTCATGCTCGTAGGCTTTCCACACAAGCGATGTCTTGCCGATACGACGACGACCTGTCACCACCGTAAACTGAGCATTACTCTTTGAGAGCTCGAGTATCTCCTTGAGCGATGCAATCTCCTCTGTTCTATCAAAAAATCTCATACGCTTTAACTCAACTTCCGAAATGTACATTTCCGAAACAACGGTTTCGCAACTGCAAACATACTACAAATAGGCGAGAAACGAAAAGACTGTTTGCCTATTTTCACCACAAAGCCACTTTGCCATGTGATTTATGTAGATAGGCT
>JBJECC010000132.1:0-1935 GCA_051870655.1 Parabacteroides sp.
AGGCCTGCGTAATACCTTCGAGGCACGCGGCTACTCGGCATGGGATCCCTCTTCACCCGCTTTCATCGTGGACGATACTTTGTGTATTCCGACAGTCTTCATCGCTTATACCGGTGAGGCACTCGACTACAAAACTCCGCTGATCCGCTCCATTGAGGCTTTGGGTAAGGCTGCACAGAAGGTGTGTCGCTATTTTAACGATGATGTGCGGAAAGTGACCACATTCCTCGGATGGGAGCAGGAGTATTTCTTGGTGGATGAGGATCTCTATTCGGCCCGTCCCGATCTTTCCATGACAGAGCGTACCTTGTTGGGGCATGAAAGTGCCAAGAACCAGCAGTTGGATGACCACTATTTCGGAGCCATTCCTTCCCGTGTGCAGGAGTTCATGAAGGATCTGGAGGTGGAATGCTACCGATTGGGTATTCCTGTCAAGACCCGTCACAACGAGGTGGCCCCCAATCAGTTTGAGTTGGCACCGATTTATGAAGAGTGTAACTTGGCCAACGACCACAATCAGTTATTGATGTCGCTCATGAAGCGTGTGGCACGTCGTCATCATTTCCGGGTATTGTTGCATGAGAAGCCCTTCAACGGTGTCAACGGTTCCGGCAAGCACTGTAACTGGTCGATGGGTACCGATACCGGCATCAACCTCTTCTCGCCGGGTAAGAACCGGGAGGACAATCTGCGCTTCATTACCTTCATTGTCAATACCCTCATGGCGGTCTATAAATACAGTTCGTTGCTGAAAGCCAGCATCGCGTCTGCCACCAACGAGCATCGGTTGGGAGCCAACGAGGCACCTCCTGCCATCATCTCCTCTTTCTTGGGTACACAGATCAGTGAGATCCTGGACAAGTTTGAGAACAGCTCCATTGAAGATGCCATCGAGGTGGATGACAAAAAGAGACTCCATCTGGGATTTGGACAGATCCCCGAATTGTTGTTGGATAACACAGACCGCAACCGTACCTCTCCCTTTGCCTTTACCGGTAACCGATTTGAGTTCCGGGCGTTGGGCTCTTCTGCCAACTGCGGATCCGCCATGTTGGCGTTGAACTCTGCCGTGGCCTATCAGTTGGAGCAGTTTGTGCGTGATGTGGAGCAGCGGTGTACCGAGGGTACCAGCAAAGAGGTGGCGATCTTCGAGGTGCTGAAAGCCTACATCAAGAGCTCCAAACCGATCCGTTTCGATGGAAACGGGTATGGCGATGCTTGGAAAGAGGAGGCCAAACGTCGCGGATTGGACTGTGAAAACAGCGTCCCGCTGCAATATGATGCGTATCTGCATCCGGATGTGGTCGAGATGTTCGAAAAGACCGGTGTGTTGAGCCGTAAGGAGTTGGAAGCCCGCAACGAAGTCAAGTGGGAAATCTACATCAAGAAGATCCAGATCGAGGCGCGTGTCTTGGGAGACCTGTCGCTCAATCACATCATACCGGTGGCTGTCCGTTATCAGTCGCTGTTGCTCGATAATCTCACCAAACTGAAGGAGACCTTTGGTGGAGAGGAATATGAGGCTTTGGCTGAGGAGCCGCGCCGTCTGGTCCGGAAGATTGCCAGCCATATCGGTGCTGTCACCCGTCAGGTGGATGAGATGGTGGAATGCCGCAAGAAGGCCAACCGCATTGCAGACTGGCGTACCCGTGCCGTTGCTTACCATGATACGGTCGCTCCCTATCTGGATAGCATCCGTGGACACATCGATGATCTGGAGCTGATGGTGGATAATCAGATGTGGCCGTTGCCCAAATACAGAGAATTATTATTTATTCGATAAAAAAAGAGCCGAAAAATTTGGTGCATCAAAAAAAACAGGTAAATTTGCACCCGCAATCGAGAGTGATTGCGGATGCAAATCCTAAAGAAAAGAAGAGGCCCAGGTGGCGGAATTGGTAGACGCGCACGTTTCAGGTGCGTGTGTCGAGAGGC
>JBJECC010000133.1:0-10640 GCA_051870655.1 Parabacteroides sp.
CCGAACAGTCCACGGTGGGCAGTGTCTTCTTTACGATTTTGAATGTGTATCCGAAGGAGGAGGCTGCAGCACTGTTGAAAAGCTATCCGAAGGAGATGGGTGCGTTGAATGCAAACATCGACGGACTGGAGAACTGGTTGACAGCGGCAGACGCTACGGCGGAGAAGGACATCGTGCTGAACTTGGCTGCCAAGTTGAAGGAGGATTCCTACTTCAAGCAGGAGGTGAAGCGCGTGGAAGCTCTCAACGATGTGGACGCACAGATCCGCGCCTACTTGGAACTCTATGAAAAGGCACAGCGTATCTGTAACTTGCAGAACGACTTGAGCTGGCTCAATATGGAGGCCATCCGTTTGGCTTTTGCCGACATGAAGGCGATGCCCAACTACGATACAGCCAAGTATCAGCCGATGATGGACGAGCTGGAGCAGTTGGTGAAAGCCGGCTTCGGCAATATCTATACGGCAGATGAGGCGGCATTGGCACAGGCAGAGAAAGCGATTTCGCTGAAGCGTGCTATCCTGGTCGGCAATCCTTTCCTCGATGGTGACAAGATCGTAGCCAGCCGTTATCAGTTGGGTATTGAATCGCACAAGGCAATGTCTCCTCAGCTGGGAACACAGGCTAACAACTGGAGTAACCAGGAGTCTGCACGTCGTTCCGGCTTTGATGCAGACATTGTAGAGCTGACCAATCTGCGTGGTGATGTGCAGGTACGTTCAGTCTATAAACCGGACAATACCTCTTCCATTGCCGACCTGAAGTTGCATTGGGACGGTAATCGGGTGATGTTTACGCAGACCGATGCCAACAAGCACTGGAATGTGTATGAAGTGAATTTGGACGGTACGGGTCACAAGCCGCTGGTAGAGTGCTCGGAACCTGATCTGGAGTTCTATGATGGAACCTATCTGCCGGATGGTCGTGTGATTGCGATCTCCAACGTAGGTTATCAGGGTGTGCCTTGCGTGAGCGGTGACGACCCTGTCGGCAACATGATGCTCTACAATCCGAAGGACAAGAGCCTGCGCCGTCTGACCTACGACCAGGATGCCAACTGGAACCCGGTGATTACGCACACGGGTAAGGTGATGTACACCCGTTGGGAGTACACCGACTTGACTCACTACTACACACGTATCGTGATGACGATGAACCCCGACGGTACGGAGCAGAAGGCACTCTTCGGAAGTGGCTCTATGTTCCCCAACAGTACGTTCGACGTACAGCCGTTGCCGGGTCACGCTTCTGCCTTTGTCGGCATTATCTCCGGCCACCATGGTATTGCCCGTTCCGGTCGTCTGATTCTGTTCGACCCGAACAAGGCCCGCAAGGGTGTAGAGGGTATGTTGCAGGAGATTCCTTTCCGCAACCGTCCGATCAAGGAGGAGATCAAGGATGAGCTGGTAAACGGTGTCTGGCCGCAGTTTATCAAACCGACTCCGCTGAATGACAAGTATTTCCTGGTAGCTGCCAAATTGGACAAGGATGATCTTTGGGGTATCTACTTGGTCGATGTCTTTGACAATGTCACCTGTCTGCGAAAGGTAGAGGGTGAGGGTTATATTAGCCCGATCGTGGTACGCAAGTCTCAGACTCCGCCGCTGATTCCGGACCGTGTGAAACTGGATCAGAAAGAGGCGACTGTCTTCATTCAGGATATTTACGAAGGTGAAGGTCTGAAGGGCGTGCCCAGAGGAAAGGTGAAGGAGTTGCGTCTGCATGCGTATGAATATGCTTATTTGAAGACCACTTCTGACCACAACTGGCATGGTATCCAGAGCGGTTGGGACATCAAGCGTCTTTTGGGAACTGTTCCGGTAGAGGAGGATGGTTCGGCTATCTTCAAGATTCCGGCTAATACGCCGATTTCTATCCAGCCGATCGGTGAGGATGGTGCCGCTATTCAGTGGATGCGTAGCTGGTTGACCGGTCAGCCGGGTGAGGTGGTTTCTTGTGTGGGCTGCCATGAAGATCAGAACCAGATTGCAATTCCGAAGCGTGTGATTGCCTCCAAGAAGGCACCGGTAGCGATTACTCCTCCGGAAGGTGGCGTTCGCTCGTTCACATTCGACCTGGAGATCCAGCCGATTCTCGACCGCGCTTGTATCGCTTGCCACAACGGTAAGGGCAAGGCGTTTGATCTGAGAGCTGGTGAAAAGGACAAACGTGGATATGGTCCCTCTTATTTGAATCTGCATCCGTATGTACACCGTCAGGGCGGTGAGGGCGATATGGCTGTACTTTATCCGTACGAATATCACCCTAACACCAGTGAGTTGGTTCGCCTCTTGAAGAAGGGACACCACAATGTGAAGCTGACGGACAAGGAGTGGAAGACGCTCTACAACTGGATTGACTACAATGCGCCTGACAAGGGTTATTTCAATGCCAATGTGATTTCGAAGGATGTGATCCCGTATCAGGGTTACGACCAGATTGCCCGTCGTATTGAATTGACCAACAAGTATGGTTGCGGTGCAGGTGTGGATTGGAAGAAGGAGATTGCCGACTATGCCGACTATCTGAAGAGCAAGGGTGAGATCGTTCCTGTCATGCCGGAAAAAGAGGCTCCTGTGAAAGAGAAGGAACTGAAAGTGAAGGGATGGCCGTTCGATGCCAATGCCATTCAGACAATGTTGGCCGGTGAGAAGGAGACCCGCAAGGAGGTTGAATTGGCTCCGGGCGTGAAAATGACCTTCGTACGCATTCCGGCCGGACAGTTTGTGATGGGTTCCTACCATGGTGAACCGGATGCCCGTCCGACTGCTAAGGTGAAGATTGCGAAGGCCTTCTGGATGGCTGAGATTGAGGTGACGAACGAACAGTTCAACACCTTCTTCCCCGACCATTTCAGCCGCTACATGGACCAGCAATGGAAAGACCATGTCAATCAGGGTTATCCGGCCTTTAAGCCGGAACAGCCGGTGATCCGTGTCAGCTACGAAGAGGCAATGGCATTCTGCCAGAAACTGAGCGAGAAGAGCGGTCTGAAGGTGACTTTGCCGACAGAGGCTCAGTGGGAATGGGCTTGCCGCGCAGGTAGTGAACAGGATTTCTGGTACGGTGACATGAATGCCGATTTCGGAAAGAAGGAGAACTTGGCTGATGAAACGACCAATCTGTTGGCCGTGAGCGGTATCGACCCGCAGCCGATGCCGAAGAACTCGTTCTGGTACAAGTATTATACTTTCTTGCCGAAAGTGGAGAGCGTCAACGACGGTAATCTGATCCAAGTAGGCGGTAAGGTCTATGAGGCCAACCCGTTCGGTTTGTATAATATGCACGGAAACGTGGCTGAGTGGACCCGTTCGGACTATGTATCATATCCCTATGTGGATAGCCCGAAAGAGACCTCCGAATACAAGGTGGTTCGTGGTGGTTCCTTCATCGAGCGTCCGAAATACTCTGCTGCTTATACACGTAAGGGATTCTATCCTTGGCAGCGTGTCTTCAACGTCGGTTTCCGCGTGATTATTGAAGATTGATAAAAACAATACCGAGAGAAGTGGGAGAGGAGATCTCCCCTTCTCCCGGTCTTTTTGCTGTTTGTCTGTTGCTATGCAACAATAATAAAAAAGAATGAAAGAACAATTGACTCGTATATTATCCTCTTATCGGACGACACTCGTCCTGCTTCTGGTGTATGCCGCAGGATTGGCGTTGGCCACTTTCATCGAAAAGTGGAGTAGTACGCAGATGGCCAAAATATGGGTTTACTATTCTCCGCTGTTTATCTTGTGGCAGGTGGGGATGGTGGTCAATTTCCTTGCCATTTGTCGGAAATATCAGTTATTCCGTAGCCGACGGTGGGGATTGCTGATCGTCCATTTCTCATTTATAGTCATTCTGGTGGGAGCCATGGTTTCCCATCTGTTTGGAGAGGAGGGCATTCTCCATTTGCGTGAGGGCGAGTCGAGCGATCGCATTGCGATACGAACCCAAGACCAGACTTCCTACCACACATTACCCTTTACTGTTGAATTGGTGAAATTTACCTTATCACGCTATCCCGGGTCAGCCAGTCCTTCCGCCTATGAGAGTGAATTGCTGGTTCATGTGGATGGTACAACCCGTCAGGCACGGGTCTTTATGAACAATGTTCTGGATGTGAAGGGATACCGTTTTTTTCAGGCTTCCTACGATCCCGATGAGCAGGGCACTGTTCTTTCCGTTAACCGGGATGTAGCCGGCCGGAACATTACCTATACAGGATATGCCCTTTTGGCCCTGGGGCTTATCTTGTCCCTCATAGGGCCAGATACCCGCTTTGCTTCTTTGCGTCGCCGTTTGCGGGCCATGCGTTCGGAAGCACTCCTCTTGTTGTTGTGTGGAGGGGCCCTGATGCCGGTGGCCGCAGAAGAGATGCCGGATTTGGCGGCTGTGGTGCAACAATATGAGGTGTCGGCAGATCATGCGGCCCGTTTTGGCCTTCTGCCGATGCAGTCGCAGGGGCGTATGATGCCGATCAACACCTTCTCCTCCGCTGTATTGCGCAAGTTATATAAGGAGGATCATTTCGGATCACTCAATTCCGATCAGTTCCTGCTCAGTCTGCTGGCCATGCCGCAGATGTGGGTGCGTGTGCCGTTGATTGAGATCGGCAGCCGCGATCTGATGAATTATTTTGACCTGCCCGATGATCCTTGCAGCTATATGCAGCTGTTCGATAGCAATGGCAACTACAAATTGCAGGCCAAGTTGGAGGAGGCCTATGGCAAGATGGCCACCCAGCGAAACCGTTTCGACAAAGATCTGCTCAAATTGGATGAGCAGGCCAATATATTCAATCAATTGGTGACCTATCAGATGCCCGCACTCTTCCCGTTGGAGGGGGATGAGGCACACAAGTGGTATGCTTCGGGGGAGGATCTTTCCGCCTTTTCCGGCAAGGACTCCATGTTTGTGTCGCGCATTTTAGGCTGGTATCTGTCGGAAGTACAGAATGCGTTGCAGAGTGGAGACTGGTCGAAAGCCGATGAGGTGTTGTCGATGATCTCCACGTATCAGCAGGCGAAGAATCGGGAACTGGACATACGTCCTGAAAAGATGGAGGCGGAGGTACGTTATAATCAATTGGATATGTTCCGTCAGTGTAAGAAGGGGTATCTTATTTTGGGCGGCCTTTTGCTGCTTTGTGCCTTTGTGCTTTTGTTCCGTCAGACCCGTGGATTGCGGGTGGCACAAGGGATTCTGATGGCAGGCATTGCAGTGGTTTTCATCTGCCATAGTTATGGCATGGGTATGCGGTGGTACATTGCCGGCTATGCTCCTTGGAGCAACTCCTACGAGACAATGGTCTATGTGGCATGGGCCACACTGCTGGCCGGTGGCTTCTTTGCCCGTCGTACCCCCTTGGCCTTTGCGCTGGCCACGCTGTTTGGCGGGGTGATCCTCTTCGTTTCCGGACTCAATTGGATGGATCCGGAGATCAGTCCTCTGGTGCCAGTACTGCAATCCCCTTGGCTGATGTTCCATGTGGCCGTGATTGTGGCGGCTTACGGCTTCTTCGGTATCTGCTGTCTGGCCGGTTTGGCCAATCTGCTCCTGATCTCCTGCCAGACCGGGCAAAACAGCCGCCTGCTGACGACACGGGTCGAGGAGCTGACGATTGTGAACGAGATGGCCCTGTGGGCGGGTCTGGCATTGATGACGGCAGGCACCTTTTTGGGGGCTGTCTGGGCCAATGAATCGTGGGGACGTTATTGGGGCTGGGATCCGAAAGAGACCTGGGCGTTGATCACCATGGTGATTTATGCGGTCGTGTCTCATCTGCATCTGGTGAAGCGTTGGTACAGCCTTTGGCTGTTCAACCTGGCCACGATACTGGCCTTTTTCTCCGTGCTGATGACCTTCTTCGGAGTCAACTATTTTTTGAGCGGAATGCATTCTTATGGGCAGAATGATGCAGTACATAATCTTTTTGTCTATCTTTATCTGGCCATTGGCGTGGTAGCCGTTTTGGCCTTTTTGTCACGCAAAAAATATAATTCATTATATGTTAAACATTAAATTTTAAAAGATCATGAGAACATTGAGTCATGTGGGTATTGTCACTACTGAAAAGGTAGAAGGAGCAGTTTACAACGAAGGTTTGCACGTATGGTTGACAGACTATAGCAAAAGTCCGAACCGTATCGAATTCTTGACGTTTGAAGAGGGCTCTTGTCTGCCGGAACTGGTACAGAAGCAGGGACATCTCGCTTATCAGGTACCCTCGCTGGAAGAGGAGTTGAAGGGTAAAAAGGTCATCTTCGGTCCGGCTCCCTGCGACGAGCATCTGACGATTGCCTTTATCGAAGAAGAGGGCATTGCTATCGAAATCATGGAGATTAAATAAGTAGATTGTCGAATCTTAAATCATTTGAAGGAGGAAAAACGTTATGTCTGAGATCAAAACAAAATTCATAAATGATCCTGAACAGATTACACCCGAGTTGTTGGAAGGTATGGTATTGGCTTATCCGGACCAGGTGAAACTGGGTGGTGATAATATCATCGTACGTGCCAATCCGAAGAGTACGGACAAGGTGGCTATCGTGACATTGGGCGGTTCCGGTCATGAACCTGCATTGAGCGGTTTCGTGGGCGACGGTATGTTGGACTGCTCGGTGGTAGGCGACATTTTTGCTGCACCGGGTGCACAGCGCGTGTTCCAGGCATTGCAGTTGATGAAGCGTGAAGCCGGTATTCTGCTGGTGGTGTTGAACCACTCGGGAGACGTGATGAGCGCCAACATGGCTTGTCAGCTGGCCGGCCGCATGGGTATCAAAGTAAAACAATTGCTGACACACGACGACATCAGTGCCGGTATCGGTGCGGACGACAATGACCGCCGCGGATTGGCCGGTTGTGTGCCTTTGTATAAGATCCTGGGTGCCGCAGCGGATGCAGGCAAGTCTCTCGACGAATTGCTGGAGATCGGCGAGCGCTACAACAAGCAGGTAGCTACATTGGCGGTGGCTATGCGTTCTTGTACACACCCGCAGAACGGTGGTACGATCACGGATCTGCCCGCAGGTGTGATGGAGATCGGTATGGGACAGCACGGTGAAGGCGGTGGCGGCCAAAAACCGCTGGTATCGGCTGACGATACAGCTGCCGAGATGGTGGATTTGCTCTGCCAGCAGTTGCAGCCGAAGGCAGGCGACAAGATGCTGTTGATCATCAACGGTGTGGGTGCAACGACACACATGGAGTTGAATATTGTCTTCCGCAAAGCCTACAAGGAGCTGGAGGCACGTGGCATGCAGGTGGTGGTTTCACGGATCCAGGAGATCCTGACCGTTCAGGAGCAAGCCGGATTCCAGATGATTATGGCCAAGCTGGATGATGACCATATCGACTATTTGAAGAACTACATGTCTAACGCGCCCTATTGGACAACCATCGGCAAATAAAAAAAACAGGATAACAAATGAAACAGTTGACTATCGACGCTTTCAAGGCAATGTTGAATCATGCTTTGGAGCAAATCAAGGCTCGTGAGGACGAGTTCTCAAAATTGGATGCAGTCATTGGTGACGGTGACCATGGAACAGCCATCGTAACGGCTCTTTCAGCCGTACACCGGATTGCACAGGGTGGCACAGAGTTTAAGTCCATGTTGGGTGACATGGGTATGGGCGTGATGCTGGAGGTAAGCGGTTCAACCAGTACATTGCTGGGAGCTTTCTTCCTGGGCATGAGCGACAGTGTGTCAGGCACCGAGTTGGATGCCGCTGCTGTGAAGGCTATGTTTGCCGGTGGCTTGGCAAACGTACAGCAGCAGACCAAGGCAAAACCGGGTGACAAGACCATGATGGACGCACTGGTTCCGGCTGTTGAAGCTATTCAGGCATCAGCTTCGGATGACATCAAGGAGATCCTGACTGCCGGTGCAAAGGCTGCTTTGGATGGTGCCGCTGCTACCGTACAGATGAAGGCTAACTTCGGCCGTGCCCGCAACTATGGCGAACGTTCAATCGGCTTTGCAGACAGTGGAGCTACCTCTTGGAGCTGTATGCTGGCCTCTTTTGCAGAAGCCCTCTGAACAAATTGAAATTACACATTTACACACCATTTTAAAAAGAAAGGAGAAACCTATGCCAGATATGGATGGCTTTCGGGAAGCGAACAACTTTGGTTTCGGACAAACTTCCCAGTTTGATAATTTTCATGTGAAAGGGGCTGCCAACCTGCCCTGGGGTATGAAGGACCGTCTGTCCCGTATCTTCAACCCGAAGACAGGACGCTCTGTGATGTTGGCCTTCGACCATGGTTTCATCATGGGACCGACTTCCGGACTGGAGCGTATCGACCTCAACATCGTTCCGCTCGTACAGTATGCTGATTGTTTGATGTGTACGCGTGGTATTCTGCAGAGCCAGATTCCGGCCAACGTCAACAAACCGATCTGCTTGCGCTCGGATGCAGGTACGACCGTGTTGACCGATCTGAACAACAACCTGCTGATTTCCGTGGAAGATGCAATCCGCATGAATGCCTCAGCTATGGCTGTCATGTTCTCTGCAGGTGATGGCGAGCATGAAGCGATCACAGTGGCCAACTTGGTGAAAGCCGTGGATCTGGGTAACCGTTACGGTATTCCGGTGATGGGTGTGACCGCTGTCGGCAAGCAGATGGCCCGTGACGCCCGCTACTTCGGTTTGGCTACACGTATCTGTGCCGAAAACGGAGCCACCATCGTGAAGACCTACTATTGCGAAGGCTTTGAGAAAGTGGCAGCCGCTTGTCCGGTACCGGTCGTTATTGCCGGTGGCAAGAAGTTGCCCGAGAAGGAGGCTTTGGAACTTTGCTACAATGCCATTAATGATGGTGCTTGTGGTGTGGATATGGGACGGAATGTCTTCCAGAGCGAGAGTCCTGCAGCGATGATCCAGGCTGTACATGCTGTCGTTCACGATGGTCTGACTCCGGATCAGGCTTATGAAATGTTCCAGGATCTGAGCAAGTAACAAAAATGAATAGAGAGCTCCGGACCGGTTGGGTCCGGGGCTCCTTTCGTGAAATCGCTTAATACGTCTAACATGAGAACAATTTATACTTTTCTTTTTTCTGCCCTGATGCTCTTGGCCTTTACGGCTTGTCAGTCGAAAGGTGACCAGTTGTTGCTGGGTGGTTCCGGCTGGAACAAAATCGTGATTGTTGACAAAAACACAAAGAACATCATTTGGGAACATCCTTTGGAAAAGGGGTGGGAATGTAATTCGGTGGCACGTACGGCAGATGGCAACATTCTTTTCTCTTATTCGAAGGGTGCAAAACTGATTACACCCGAACATGAGGAGCTGTGGAACATCCCTGCACCGGAAGGTTGCGAGATGCAGACAGCCCGCATATTGCCCGACGGCCGTTTCCTGTTGGCCTGGTGTGGTTCTCCGGCCTGTATCCTGGAGGTAAGCAAGGAGGGAGAGATCCTTTCCAAGACCGAGTATGAGACCGGCATTGAACATAGCCATGCCCAGTTCCGCCAGGTGAACAAACACAAGAACGGCAATTACCTGTTGCCTTTGTTTGCCACACACGACATTCGTGAGGTGACTCCGCAGGGTGAGCTGGTGAAGAGCACAGAGGTGGGAGGAACCCCCTTCAGTGTGGCAGCTATGCCGAACGGCCATTATCTGGTGGCTTGTGGCGATGGCCATTACTATCTGGAATTGAACTACGAGACAGGCGAAGTGGTCCGTAAGGTCGATGTAAAGGATATTGAGGGGGCACAGCTCTTTTTTGTGGCCCAGCTTTGGCCTACTTCAAAGGGGGGAGCCTACATTTGCAACTGGCAGGGACATGACGGTGACGCTGCCCTGTTGCACTGCCCGCAACTGTTGGAGGTGGATGCCTCCGGTAAGATGGTATGGAGCCTCAACGACAACCAGACCTTTGGTATGATCTCAACCATTTGTCCATTCTAAAACACAGTTTGTCCTATGAATGAGAATCGTACCAATCAGCGTCATCCCATGTCGTGGATCTCGACTGTCTATTTCGCCATGGGTCTGCCATTTGTGGTGTTGAATATGGTGACTGTATTGATGTTTAAAGGACTGGAAGTGTCCGATTCACAGATTGCCTTCTGGACCTCTCTCATCATGTTGCCTTGGACATTGAAACCTCTTTGGAGCCCCTTCCTGGAGATGTATAAGACCAAGAAATTCTTTGTCGTGCTGACCCAGATCCTGAGTGGCTGTATGTTTGGTCTGGTGGCTTTTGCGCTCAATCTGCCCAACTTCTTTGCCATCACCATCGCTCTTTTGGCGATTATTGCGTTCAGTGGTGCAACACACGATGTGGCGACGGACGGTGTCTATATGACAGAACTCTCTTCCGAGGACCAGGCCAAATACATCGGTTGGCAGGGAGCCTTCTACAATTTGGCCAAGATTGTGGCTACGGGTGGTCTGGTCTATCTGGCCGGCTATCTGATCAGCTATTTCTCTCATTCGACAGGTGACGCCCACACAGGTACCGTCTATGCATGGATGACCATTATGCTGGCTTGTGGTGGTATCATGTTGGTGTTGGGTCTCTATCATATCCGCATGCTGCCCTCCGGAGGTTCGAAAGCCAAAGAGAGCGGTTCGCTGGAGGAGAAGCTGAGTGATCTCTGGAATGTCTTCAAGGAGTTTTTCACCAAGAAA
>JBJECC010000134.1:0-10556 GCA_051870655.1 Parabacteroides sp.
AGAAGTGGGACACCCGCTTCCAGCAGTCCGTGGAGTTCAAGCGTGTCACGCGGGCCACCTCCGTCGTGGCGGACAGCCCGACGACTCCCGAGGAGCCGGAGGACGAGAACGGATATCTCTGATACATGAACCGCTCACTTGATCGATAGATGAGTTCCTTCACTTCCACGCTCACAGTCAGTATCGCCCTGATCGTGGGGGGCTTTCTCACCCCTCCGATCGGGGTGATTGACGGCAGCGTACTGACGGCGGTCGGCCTGCTGCTCCTCTTCGGGGTGGTGGCACGCATTCCGGAGGCGATCAAGGCCGGCCGGACCGTCAAGATCAGCAAAGGCGATTTCAGTGCAGAGGTGCATGCCTCCGACGAGACCCGTTAACTGTTAACGCGAAACTGCGGAATTTTTCCACCCTCACACCGCCGGTTGGCGGAAGGACCTGCGCTTGATCACCCGATAGACATGGATGAAGGCCGGCACCAGAAAGAGGTCAGCAGCCACCCAGGCGGTCGGATCGCCTGCGCAAACCCCCAGGAATCCATAGGCGGGAACGATCCAGAGGCTGACCGCCACACGGGCAATCATTTCAGAGACACCGGAGAAGAGGGCGAAATTGCTGAACCCGACCCCCTGGATCGAATAGCGGAGCACACACAGCAGCCCCAAGACCGGATAGAAACAGCAGGAGATGTGGAGGAACTGCTCCGTCAGGTTCAGAATCTCCGTCTCCTGCGCATCGATGAAGAGCAGCGACAGGAAGCGGGCTCCCGGCATCAGGATGAGGAAGGTGCAGGCGGCATAGGCGAGGAACATCCAGGCACTCACCTTCACCCCTTGCAGGATCCGTTCCGGCTTGCCCGCCCCATAGTTCTGCCCGCAATAGGTGGCCATGGCGATGCCCAGACTCTCAAAGGCACAACAGAAGAACATCTTGATGCGTGTGCCGGAGGTGAAAGCGGCCACACAGGCCGTACCCAAGGCATTGTTGGCACTCTGCAGCATGATGCTGCCGATGGCCGTGATGGAGAACTGGAGCCCCATCGGCACTCCCATGGCCAGCAGGGTGCCTGCCAGCCCGCGATGGAACCGCCGGTCGTCCGGTGAGGTGGCCTGCAGGATGGGGAACTTGCGCACCATGTAGAGGTAGCACAGCAGGGCCGAGACCCCTTGGGAAAAGACCGTGGCGATGGCGGCACCGGTCACGCCCCATCCCAGCACCAGGATGCAGACCAGATCCAGCAGGATGTTCATCAGCGTGGAGAGCAACAGGAACCAGAAGGGCGTCCGGCTGTCGCCCAGGGCCCGGATGATGCTCGACAATACATTATAGAAAAAGGTGCAGGGAATGCCCAGAAAGGTGACGAACAGATAGTCATAGGCACCCTCGAAAATGGCGTCGGGCGTCTGCATCCCCCGCAGGATGTCCCGGCAGAAGAATCCGGAAAGAAGGGCAATGGCCACGGAGAAGACCGCCGACAGCTGCAGGGCCACTGCCACATAGCGTCGCATGACCGCATAGTCGCGGGCCCCGAACTTCTGGGCGACCGGAATGCCGAAGCCTCCACAGCAGCCGTTGCAGAACCCCAAAATCAGAAAAACCACGGAGGTGCTGGCACCGACGGATGCCAATGCGTTAATCCCTAAGTATTTGCCTACAATGGCCGCATCAATCAACGAATAGGTCTGTTGCAGCACGTTACCCAATAAAAGCGGCAGTGTGAAGCCGAACAGCAGCGGAAAGACCCGTCCTTCCGTCATCTCTTTAAGTTGTGCCATAAAACGATCCGAATTTGATAACCTAATAAAACCGCAGCAAAGTTACGGGTTCGATGCGGATTTTGGCACACATATCTATAATTATTTTTACCTTTGCAGCTCATGAAACGTGAAATCAACGAAACAATAGTAAAAAGATAAACAAATGGCAAAAGAACTGAAAGAACTTACGTCGAGAAGTGTGAACTATTCCCAATGGTATCAGGACTTGGTGATCAAGGCGGATCTGGCGGAAAATTCCGCTGTGCGTGGCTGTATGGTGATCAAGCCCTACGGATATGCTATCTGGGAGAAGATGCAACGGATTTTGGATGACATGTTTAAGGCGACAGGACACGTGAACGCCTATTTCCCCCTGTTGATCCCGAAGTCCTTCTTGAGCCGTGAGGCGGAACATGTGGAGGGATTCGCCAAGGAGTGTGCCGTCGTCACACACTATCGCCTGAAAACGAACCAGGACGGTTCCGGTGTGGTGGTGGATCCGGCCGCCAAGCTGGAGGAGGAGCTGATCATCCGTCCGACTTCGGAGACGATCATCTGGAACACCTACAAGAACTGGATCCAGTCCTATCGCGACCTGCCTATTTTGTGTAACCAGTGGGCCAACGTGATGCGTTGGGAGATGCGTACCCGTCTGTTCCTGCGTACGGCCGAGTTCTTGTGGCAGGAGGGCCACACGGCACATGCCACCCGCGAAGAGGCGGAGGAAGAGGCAAAGCGGATGCAGGGCGTGTATGCCGACTTTGCGGAGAACTACATGGCGATGCCGGTGGTTCGGGGCGTGAAGTCGGCCAGCGAGCGTTTTGCCGGTGCGCTGGACACCTATACCATCGAGGCGATGATGCAGGACGGCAAGGCGTTGCAGGCCGGTACCTCTCACTTCCTGGGTCAGAACTTCGGTAAGGCGTTCGACGTGACGTTTGTCGATAAGGAGGGCAAGACGGATTATGCGTGGGCTACCTCGTGGGGTGTTTCCACCCGTCTGATCGGTGCCTTGATCATGTCGCACTCCGACGACAACGGACTGGTGCTGCCGCCTCATCTGGCTCCGATCCAGGTGGTGATCGTGCCGATCTACCGCAGCATGGAGCAGCTGGCACAGATCAGCGAGAAGGTGGCCGGCATCGTGGAGCGTCTGAAGGCGTTGGGCATTTCCGTGAAGTATGACAATGCGGACAACCGCAAGCCGGGATGGAAATTCGCCGAATATGAGTTGAAGGGCGTGCCTGTCCGTCTGGCCATGGGCGGCCGTGACATGGAGAACAACACCATCGAGGTGATGCGTCGTGACACGCTGGAGAAGGAGACCCTCTCTTGCGAAGGCATTGAAGAATATGTGAAGAATCTGCTGGAGGAGATCCAGAAGAACATCTTCAAGAAGGCGTTGGACCGTCGGGCAGCCCGCACGATTACGGTCGATACCTACGACGAATTCAAGGAAAAGATCGAAGAGGGATATTTCATCATGGCTCATTGGGACGGTACGCCCGAGACCGAAGAGCAGATCAAGAACGAGACAAAAGCCACCATCCGCTGTCTGCCTCTGGAGGGAGACATGACTCCGGGCAAGTGTATGGTGACCGGCAAACCCTCTGCCCGCCGTGTGCTTTTTGCACGCTCTTACTGATTTTGTGTAGAATTAACAAATGGGGGGGGGTAATTTTATACTCCTTTGAATACTTTGTCTGTTCTATTTTTTCTAATTTTGCAGTGTTTTGTTATGCAAATAAATAAGGATGTTATTGATAATAGTTACGCTATCCGGTTCGTGAGAATAGGATAGCTTTTTTTGTTGGTTATCCGGCTAAAAATGTTATCTTTGCCGCACAATTAAAATTCGGTTACAATCCCATGAAATTATTGTTGCCTCTTCGGGTACAGGAATATAAACTAAGCAATGGTCTGACTGTCTGGTTGAATGAAGATCACAGCCAGCCCAAGGTCTTTGGTGCCGTGGTCGTGAAAGCCGGTGCGAAAGATTGTCCCGATACAGGCATTGCCCATTACTTCGAGCACATGATGTTCAAGGGGACGGACCGGATCGGGACGATCGACTATCCGGCGGAGAAGCGGCTGCTCGACCAGATCGAGGTCAAGTATGACGAACTGGCCGTGACGGAAGATGCCGCCCGCCGCAAACAGCTGTTGCAGGAAATCAACGCATTGAATGTGCAGGCAGCCGAATATGTGATCCCGAATGAGTTTGACCGGCTCATCTCCCGCTATGGGGGGACGAAGCTGAATGCCGGCACCTCCTACGATTTTACCGTCTATTACAATACGTTTGCTCCGCAATACATGGCCCATTGGGCGGAACTGAACAGCGAACGGTTGCGCAATCCCGTGTTCCGTCTTTTCCAGAACGAGCTGGAGACGGTCTATGAGGAGAAGAACATGTACAGCGACTATGTGGCGACCCAGGCGATGGAAAAGATGACGGAGCGCTATTTCTATCCCCATCCGTATGCCTTTCCGGTGATCGGGAGTACGAAGAATCTGAAGAACCCGCGTCTGTCCGAGATGCGCAAGTTCTTCGAGACCTATTATGTCGCTTCCAATATGGGGTTGATCCTGAGCGGTGATTTCCGTTCGGAGCAGACGTTGCCGATCCTGGAGCGCACCTTCACGCGCATCCGGCAAGGGGAGGTGCCTGCTGTCCAGCAGGTCGATATTCCCACCTTTCATGGCAAGGAGAAGATGACCATCAAGGTGCCGATCCCTTTCATGAAGGTGATGGCGATGGGATTCCGGGGCGTATCGGCCAACCATGAAGACCAGATCGCCTTGAAGGTGGCCGTTTCGCTGCTCAACAATTCCAACGGGACCGGCTTCCTCGACAAACTGACGGTCGAACACAAGGTGGTGGGTTCGATGGCGATGAACGAGAGCATGAACGAGGCGGGCATTCTGGGGATCCTGGTGATGCCCAAGTTCCTGCTGCAATCCTATTCGGCGGCCGAGAAGATGATCTGGAAACAGATCGACCGGGTGAAGCAGGGGGATTTCAGCGAAGAGGATTTCCAGAGTCTGAAGCTGGAGCTGAAGCGGGAATATGCCTCCGGACTGGAGGATATCAGTGCGCGTGCACAGATGATGATGCGGATCTTCTCGCAGGGAAAGCAGTGGGGCGACTATCTGAAGGAGGTGGCCCGCATCGATGCGCTGGAAAAGGCGGATGTGGTGCGCATTGCGAACAAATATTTCACCGACGATTATCTGTTTGTCACGAAGCAGACGGGCCGTTATCCGAAGGACAACCTGCCCAAACCGGATTTCACGCCCATCGTGCCCAAGAACAAGAACGCCTCGTCGGCCTATGTCAAGCAGCTGGAGCAGCTCCCCGTCGAACCGGTCCAGCCCCGTTTCATCCATTTCCAGGAGGATGTGGAGAAGACCGATCTCTATCCGTGGGTCCATCTGTACCGGACCTTGAACGAGATCAACGATATCTTTTCCTTGCGGATCTCCTTCGGACTGGGGCAGCTGGAGCGTCCCATGTTGCCGCATGTGGCCACCTACCTGCATTTTGTCGGTACGGAGAAACAGACGTTTGACCAGTTCCGCAAGCGGCTGCAGGTGTTGGGCAGCACGATGAGCTTTCAGGTGACTGATACCGATTTTACGGTGGAGGTGACCGGCTTTGACCGGCAGTTGGCCGACACGTTGCCGCTGATCGGTGAATTCCTCTGTCAGGCGAATGCCGAGCAGAAGAAGATGCGTCAGGTGATAGAGGATGCGAAGGTGACGGAAAAGGCCTTCCTGAAGTCCAGCGAAAGCCTCTCCAAGGCGTTGCTGGAGCGTGTGAAGTATGGGGCCGATTCGCGCTATTTGCGTAAATGGTCGTTGTCGGAACTGCAGAAGCAGAAGGCTGACAGCATGATCGGCTATTTCCAGGAGCTTCAGGAGGTGGAGTGCAACGTGCATTATTGCGGCACCCTTCCGATGGAGCGTGTGTCGCAATTGCTGAAGGATCTGCTGCCCTTGGACCGGGTGTGCAGGCCGAGCCATTCCTCCCTCTATCGGTCGCTGACCGCCTTCACCGAACCGCAGGTTTTCCTCTACGATATGCCGCACGTCTCGCAGAGCATTGTCTATTCGTTCACGCGGGGGGGTGTGCAGCCGGAACGTCGTACCTCCCATCTGGCCGATGTCTTCACGGGCTATTTCGGAGGGGATATGTCCTCCCTGATGTTCCAGGAAATCCGTGAGTTCCGTTCGTTCGCCTATCGGGTGAATGCCCGTTACCGCCAGCCGACCGTGCGTCACCGTTTCTCGCCCGGCTGTTTCGACACGATGCTCGCTACGCAGAGCGACAAGACGGTGGATGCCCTCTCTGTGCTGGACGGGTTGCTGAAAGAGATGCCGGTTTATCCGGAGCGGATCGGGATGGTGAAGCAGCGGATCGTGAACCGGATCAACAACGATTATCCCACTTTCCGGAAAATCTCCACCCTCGTGGCCCGTTTGAGCCGTGAAGGATATACGGAAGATCCGAACAGGCTCCTGCTGGAGTCGTTGCCTGCCATTTCCATGGAGGATGTACTCGGGTTCTATGCACAACAGGTGCAGCATCGCCCCATTGCGTATGCGATTGTGGGCAATCTGAAGAAGATGGATCTGAAACGGTTGGAGACATTCGGAAAGGTGACCCGGATGAAAAAATCTGATATATATAAGTGATGTATAACAAGGAAGAGCTGAAGAATCTGAAGGTGGAGTTCTGGCAGAGTTTTGCTGCCTATTGTGAGGTGCAGCCCTATCTGAGACGTCGCCGGAAAATCTGGACCTTGCACAACACGAAAGTGCGAGGTGTGGAGCTCAAGTTCGATGCGACCCGCCAGGGGGCCTTCGTGATCCTCGAGGTGAACCACCGGAGCGAGGATGACCGGTTGGAGATGTTCGAGCGGCTGACCTGGTACAAGGAGATGCTGGAAAAGGATTTTCCGGAGGGGCTGATCTGGGATGTCTGCTTCGTCCGGGAAGAGACGGGCCGGCAGGTGGCGCGCATCTATACCTGTAAGGAGGGGATTGACATGCACCGGCGTGAAGACTGGCAGGAGTTTTTCCCCTTTATGGCGCGTCAAATGTATCTGTTGGAACGCAACTTCATGGGCATAGCCGAATATTTGCGTGAATAAATTTGTATTTTTGCCTCTATAAGTGACTAAACAGGAGAAAAGCAGACATGGAAAATAGAATCATATTGACAATCGGTCGGCAGTTTGGCAGTGGCGGCCGTGAAATCGGAATGAAACTGGCTGCCGCATTGGGTATCGGCTATTATGACAAGGAGCTGATGGTGGAAGCGGCAAAGGACAGCGGTTTGTGTGAGGAGGCGTTTGAACGGGCTGACGAACGGGCGTCGAGCAGCATGTCGTATGTCTTCTCGATGGGTGCCCCCTTCATGGGGATGTTCACGCCCTATTCCGATGTGCTTTCCAACGACCAGCTGTTTAAATTCCAGAGTGACACGATCCGGAAACTGGCCGAGCGGGAGTCGTGTGTGCTGGTGGGCCGTTGTGCGGACTACATCTTGCGCGATGATCCGGCCTGCATCAGTTTCTTCATCCACAACAGCAAGGCCAACCGGATCGAACGGATCACCCGTCAGTTGGGCGTGTCCGTGGAGGAGGCACAGGAGCTGATGATGAAGAAGGACAAGTCCAGGGCGGCCTACTACAACTACTATACGAACAAGACCTGGGGCATGGCGGCATCCTACCATTTTTCCATCGATGTCTCTGTGTTGGGCATTGACGAGACCGTGAAGTTCCTGAAGCTCCTCATTGAACGGCGGGAGGAAAACCGTCCGCCTCATTTCGGTTGATTGGTCCGTCAAGTCTATGTGGATGCATTTTATCTGGGTGGGTCTGGGAGGTGCATTGGGCAGTATCGCCCGTTATGCACTGACCCTTTTGGCCGGTCACTATGCGGTGGCTTCGGAATGGGCCATCGGTCTGGCCAATATCGTGGGCTCTTTTCTGATCGGTCTGGCGATGGCCGGACTGAAGGGCGACGGCTATCTGTTTTGTGCCATGGGGTTTTGTGGAGGCTTCACGACATTCTCCACCTTTTCGGCCCAAACGATGCAGTTGTTGCAGACAGGGCAGCGAGGTTGGGCATTGGTCTATATGGCCGCCTCCGTGTTGCTCTCGCTGCTCTTTGTCAGCATCGGTTATTGGGGCGGTTCTCACTGGAGGCAATGAGGACCGCAGTTCGGACACCCTTTGCACTTTCCAGAACCGGAAGGGTGTCTGAATCCCTGTACAAGACGATAGACGACATACGCCACACAGGCGATGCCGATCAGTATGACGCAAATAAGCTGCCAATCCAACTGTTCCATAAAGCTGCCTATATGAATAAATGTCCTGTCTGATACACAATGAAGGAGACCACCCATGCCAACACACAGGTGTAGAGCACCACGAACAATCCCCATTTCCAGTCATGTGACTCATTGATGATCGCTGTGATGGTGGCCACACACGGGAAGTAGATCAACACGAACAGCATGAGGGAGAGTGCGACCAATGGGGTGAATATGGGTGATCCGTCGGGATGTGTGTCCTGTTGCAGCCGTTCCGAGAGCGCCTGACTATCCTCGTCGTCTCCTGTATATAACACACTGAGCGTGCTGACAATGACCTCTTTGGCAGCCATACCCGAAAGCAGGCTGATGCTGATTTTCCAGTCAAAGCCTAAGGGGGCCAGAATGGGCTGTATGCGTTCCCCGATCCGTCCGATGTAGGAGTGCTGCTGATGGTCTATCCGTTGCAGATGTTCCAGTTCTGCCAGTTTCTCGCTCTTCTGTTCGGCTGTCAGTCCGCTTTGTGCGACCTGTTCCATCTCCTGCTCAAAGGAGGCACTCAATTCCGTTTCACGCGGGAAATAGCCCAAGAACCAGATGAGGATGGAGGCTATCAGGATCACGCCTCCCATCTTGTGCAGGTACTGTTTGGAGCGTTCCCACATGTGGATCAGGATGGATTTGCCGGTCGGCATGCGATAGGGGGGAAGCTCCATCACGAAGGGCACATCCTCCTGGTTGAACAGGAACCGCTTGAACAGGCGTGCGGCCAATACTGCCAGCAGGATGCCGGTGGCATAGAGGCAGAGCATCACGACACTGGCGCTTTTCGGGAAAAAGAGGCCGGTCATCAGCACATAGAGCGGAAGACGGGCACTACAGCTCATCAGGGGGAGGATCAGCATGGTGATCATCCGGCTGTTGCGGCTCTCAATGGTCCGTGTAGCCATGACGGCCGGTACGTTGCAGCCAAATCCCATCACCAAGGGAATGAAGGACTTGCCATGCAGTCCCATCTTGTGCATGATCCGGTCCATGATAAAGGCGGCCCGGGCCATATACCCCGAATCTTCCATGATGGAGATAAAGGCATAGAGGATGACAATGTTGGGAAGAAAGACAATGACGCCCCCCACACCCCCTATGATGCCATCGACCAGCAGGTCTTTCAGGGCTCCTTCCGGCATGTGCGTGAGGACCCATGTCTTGATCCAGCCCACCAACGCTTCGATCCAGTCCATCGGATAACTGCCCAACCGGAATGTGGCCTCGAACATGATCCACATGAAAAACAGGAAGATAGGGAATCCCAACACCTTATGGGTCACGAAGAGGTCGATGATCTGCGTGCTGGTGACTTTTTCGATCTTGTTGGGCACGAAGGTCTCCCGGAGCGCTCCGGAAATGAAGCCGTAGCGGGCATCCGTAAAGGCCGTTTCACAGTCGCTCTCCATCAGCGATTCGATCTGGGCCGCTTCACGGTCCCGTGCCTGGAGAATCTGCTCGCCATTGGGCAGTGTGCGGACATATTTTTCAATCTCCGGATCCCCCTCCAGCAACTTGATGGAAAGATAGCGGTGTGACACGCTTTTTCCCAGTTCATCGTGACCGGGGAAGATATGGTGGATCCGGTCAATGGCCTTTTCCAGAATCTCCCCGTAATTGATATGTATATGGCGGACGGTCGGATCCTGCTCTTCATACACCTGGATGATCCGGTCGAAAAGCGCCTCGATGCCGAAGCCTGTCTTGCTGATCGTCGGGACGATGGGGGCACCGATCATGCGCCCTAAACTCTCATGGTCGAACTTGTCACCCCGTTTCTCCAATTCGTCATACATGTTGAGGGCAATGACCATACGGGCGTCCATATCGATCAATTGTGCGGTCAGATAGAGGTTGCGTTCCAGATTGGAGGCATCCAGCACGTTGATCACCACGTCGGGTTGCTCTTCGTTCAAGTGGTGCCTTACATACAGCTCTTCCGGTGTATAGGCGGAGAGGGAGTAGGTGCCCGGGAGATCCACGATCTTGAACGTATAGCCCTTCTGCTGGAAGGTACCCTCTTTGGCATCCACCGTGACGCCACTGTAATTTCCCACATGCTCGTGCGCACCGGAAGCGAAGTTGAAGAGCGACGTCTTGCCGCAGTTCGGATTGCCTACCAACGCGACGTTGATGGTGTGTCCCTTATGGATGGCCAGCGTATGGATGTCATCGTTGGCAGAGATGATATAGGAATCAGCCGTGCGTGAACAGTCTTGGCTATGGGCTTGCGCTTCGGCAAACTCAGCCTCGCTCACCACTTCAATCAAGGCCGCATCGTTTCGTCTTAAGGAAATGTCATATCCCATCACCCGATAATGAATCGGGTCTTTGAGGGGCGCATTCTGGATGACAGTCACCTCTTTTCCTTTGATGAATCCCATCTCGATAATACGCTTCCGGAAGGCACCTCGTCCCATCACCTTCAC
>JBJECC010000135.1:0-10493 GCA_051870655.1 Parabacteroides sp.
CAACGATGAGCGTTTGTGGCTTCTGGATGAAGGTCACTGCTTCCGCGACCAACTGATCCGTTTTTGCCAGATGGAAAAAGTACGGCTCCGTCAAGCCGCCTATCGGTTGGGGAGCCTGGAGACCTTCATGCGCATGGTGGAAAGCGGCAACGGGATCACATTCATTCCGCAATTGGCCACTTATCAGCTCAGTACGGAACAGCAACAGTTGGTACGTCCTTTCGCCATTCCGAAGCCGACGCGTGAAATTCTATTTGTCACACGCAACGATTTTGTACGTCACAAAGTGGCTTCGATTTTGACAGAGACCATCCGAAAAGCTGTCCCCAATGCGATGAAGACCCTACAACCCGGGCAAAAGATCGTCTGATGCAAGTGATTTTTTTACTTATTCTGAAAAAAAAAGTCACTTCTGCCTTGTAGTTTTCAAAAATTCGTTACATTTGCATCGTATTTAAAACACAATTCAGAAGAAATGAAACGATTTAGCTTTACATATTACTTTTATTACTTTTACTTTAGCAAAGTGAAGGCAGGAGTTTGTATGTAAAGCATTGATGATTGAATGTATGGATCAATTGAATATATAAAGTCCTGCCGAATGCGGTGGGACTTTTTTTTGATAGATACAACCGATCGCAGCAATAAACAAAATGTAGAAGATGAAGAAGAAAGTAGCAATCCAGGGAATCGCAGGTTCATACCACGACATCGCCGCCCACAACTATTTTGAAGGGGATGAGGTGGAAACATTGCCATGCGACACATTTCGAGACGTCATCAGTACGATCAAGAAAGACCCATCCATTTTGGGACTCATGGCCATTGAAAACACCATAGCCGGCAGTCTTTTGCAAAATCATGAACTGATCCGGGAAAGCGGATTCAGCATTATCGGTGAGTACAAGCTGCGTATTTCCCACTCATTAGTGGCTCTGCCTGGCACCTCCATCCATGACATTACCGAGGTCAACTCCCACCCCATTGCTCTCATGCAATGTATGGATTTCTTAGACACGCTCCCGAATGCCAAAGTGGTGGAAACGGATGATACGGCCGGAAGTGCCCGTTGGATTTCTGAAAAACAACTGAAAGGACATGCGGCCATCTGCGGCAAGCAGGCTGCAGCCATCTACCACATGGAGGTGTTGGCGGAAGGAATCGAAACAAACAAACGCAACTTCACCCGTTTCCTCGCCATTGCCGATCGCTGGACGGCTGACGAAATCATGCGTGGTGTAGATAAGAACAAAGCCTCTCTCGTGTTTGCCCTGCCTCATACGTCGGGTAGTCTTTCCAAGGTCCTTTCTGTCCTCTCTTTCTACGACATGAACTTGACAAAGATCCAATCGTTACCGATCATTGGCCGCGAATGGGAATATATGTTCTACATCAATCTGACCTTCACCGATTACCTGCGCTATCGCCAGGCATTGGATGCGATCAGACCCCTTACCAAGGATTTAAAAATTTTAGGTGAATATGCAGAAGGAAAACAAAGTATATGAGATCAGACCCGCTGACCGTGTCGGCAGCGTACAGGAATACTACTTCTCCAAGAAGTTGAAAGAGGTGGCTGCGATGAATGCTGCCGGCAAGAACGTGATCAGCTTAGGCATTGGAAGTCCGGATCTGCCCCCCTCTCCGACTACGATAGAGACCTTGTGTGAAGATGCACGCCGTGCCGACTCACACGGTTATCAGCCCTATGTGGGCATCGCTGAACTAAGACAAGGATTTGCTGACTGGTACAAGACTTGGTACCAAGTGGAACTGAATCCTCAAACCGAGATCCAGCCCTTGATCGGTTCCAAAGAGGGGATTCTCCATATCTCCATGGCGTTCCTTAATCCGGGCGACGGAGTGTTGGTACCCAATCCCGGATACCCGACTTACAGTTCTGTCAGCAAATTGGTAGGCGCCAAACTGACCTACTACAATTTGCATGAGGAGCTGGGATGGCAGCCTGATTTCGATGAACTGGAACAGATGGACCTGAGTGGCATCAAATTGATGTGGACCAACTATCCCAATATGCCGACCGGAGGCAATGCGACTCCGGAACTGTATGAAAAGATTGTCGATTTCGGACGCCGGCATGGGATCGTCATCTGCAATGACAACCCGTACAGTTTCATTCTGAATGACCATCCGCTCAGCATTCTCAGCGTACCGGGAGCCAAAGAGATTTGTATCGAACTGAACTCCATGAGCAAGGCACACAACATGCCGGGATGGCGTATCGGAATGTTGGCCAGCAACGCCCAGTTCGTCCAATGGATCTTGAAAGTGAAAAGCAACATCGACTCCGGACAGTTCCGTCCCATGCAACGTGCCGCTGTGGAAGCTCTGAAAGCTCCCAAAGCCTGGTATGACGAGATGAACCGCGTCTATGGAAGCCGTCGGGCACTGGCAGGAGCCATCATGGACACACTGGGATGCACCTACGACAAAAAGCAGGTAGGCATGTTCCTCTGGGGACGGATTCCTGACTCGGCAGCAGGCAGTGAAGCCTTGGCAAATGAGGTGCTCTACGGAGCGAATGTTTTCCTGACACCTGGCTTTATTTTCGGTAGTCAGGGAGAACGCTATATCCGTATCTCACTCTGTTGTAAAAATGACAAACTGGAAGAGGCTTTACACCGAATCCAAGAACTGAAAAACAAATAATATCAATGGACTAATTAATAGATCACAAATGGAAATGAAAATTGAACCCCTGGCCTTACCGGGGATAGAAAACAAACGTCCGATTGTAATTGCCGGACCCTGCAGTGCAGAATCAGAAGAACAAGTCATGACTACAGCCCGTCTGTTAGCAGATAAAGGCATCAAAATATTCCGTGCCGGTATTTGGAAACCGCGTACGAAACCGGGTGGATTTGAAGGAATCGGCCGTGAAGGTCTGGCCTGGTTAAAACGTGTCAAACAAGAGACCGGCATGTTGGTCACTACCGAAGTCGCTACAAAGGATCATGTATTTGAAGCCCTGAAAGCCGGTATCGACATTTTGTGGATCGGTGCACGCACTACCGTAAATCCGTTTGCCGTGCAGGAGATTGCAGACGCATTGAAAGGGACAGATGTACCTGTCTTGATCAAGAACCCGGTGAACCCGGACTTGGAATTGTGGATCGGTGCGATCCAGCGTATCTACGGAGCCGGTATTCATCGGATCGGTGCCATCCATCGCGGATTCAGCTCATACGACAAGAAGATCTACCGCAACCTGCCGCTCTGGCACATTCCTATCGAATTGCGTCGTCGCTTGCCGGAACTGCCCATCTTCTGCGATCCCAGCCACATCGGAGGCAAGCGTGAACTGGTCGCTCCGCTTTGTCAGCAGGCCATGGACTTGAGCTTTGACGGTCTGATTGTAGAATCACACTGTAATCCGGATTGTGCATGGAGTGACGCAGCACAGCAGGTGACACCCGATGTACTGGACTATGTATTGAACCTGTTGGTCATCCGCGAAAGCAACCAGACGACTGAGAACCTGTCAGCTTTGCGTCGTCAGATTGACGGAGTGGATGAACAGCTATTGGAATTATTGGCGAAACGTATGCGTATCTCACGTGAAATCGGTATCTACAAAAAAGAGCACAATATGCCGATTCTGCAGTCACCTCGTTACAGCGAGATCCTGGAAAAGCGTTCCAATATGGGTGAACAGATGGAGCTGAGCGCTGATTTTGTAAAGGAGATTCTGAAGAATATCCACGAAGAATCGGTACGTCAGCAAATGATCATCATGAACGAATAATACCATGAAGATTCTGATATTAGGAGCCGGAAAGATGGGATCTTTCTTTACAGACCTGCTTAGCTTCGATCACGAGGTGGCTGTCCTGGAAAAAGATCCCAAGCGGCTACGTTTCATCTACAATGCGTTGCGATTCCAACAGGAAGAGGAGGTGGCAGCGTTCGAACCTGAATTGGTCATCAACTGTGTGACGCTTTGTTACACCATTGAAGCCTTCAAGTCAGTCATGCCCTATCTGCCGAAGAATTGCATCATCTCCGATATCGCATCGGTCAAGACGCATCTGAAAGAGTTTTATGAAGAAAGCGGTTTCCGCTATGTCTCTACCCACCCGATGTTTGGTCCGACCTTTGCCAATTTAGGACAGTTGGACAAAGAGAATACCATCATCATTTCGGAAGGAGATCATCTGGGCAAGATTTTCTTCAAGGATATTTACAGCAATCTGCGTTTGCACATCTGCGAATATACGTTCGAGGAACATGACCGTGTCGTCGCCTACTCGCTGGGTATTCCGTTTGCTTCCACACTGGTATTTGCAGCCACTATGAAGCATCAGGATGCACCGGGAACCACCTTCAAGCGACACATGAAGATTGCACGAGGGCTGCTCTCCGAAGATGATTATCTGCTGACGGAAATTCTGTTCAACCCTCGTACACCCAAGCAGATCGAGCGGATCCAGCAGGAATTGACGGCCTTGCAGGAGATCATCCACAATAAGGACACAGAGGCCATGAAAGGATTTCTGACGAAGGTCCGGAAAAATATAGAATAGACGATATTTGGCGATTTCCGAAGTTGGGAATAAATCGGGAAGCCCGGGCAACCTCCACATCCTGTGTGTTGTCCGGGCTTTTTTATCCATGATTCCTGATTCAATTACAGCGGAATGTATTGTACAAACGCTTCAATGGCCTCATACGAAGCAAGACCCAATGCCCGATACAACTCGGCAGTAGCCCGGTTACGGTCCTCCGCACGTTGCCAGAAGAGGCGTTCATCATCACCCAGATAGGGAGCACTCTCGGCCTGCGACTGATGTTTCAGAATGGCGTTCCGTTTGAAGCGCAACTCCTCCGGACTGATCGGTACAGCCATTTCAATGTGGTCCATTTCCCATTCAGCCCATGCTCCGCGATACATCCAGACACGGCAGTTCTTCATCCATTCCTCCTCTTTGACTTCGTCAATGGCAGCCAGCACAGCATCCAGACAAACCTTGTGCGTACCATGCGGGTCGGCCAAATCACCGGCCACGAACATCTGATCCGGTTGGATCTCCTGCAGCAGC
Source organism: Parabacteroides sp. (assembly GCA_051870655.1). Classification (GTDB taxonomy): domain Bacteria; phylum Bacteroidota; class Bacteroidia; order Bacteroidales; family Tannerellaceae; genus Parabacteroides. The sequence continues at coordinate 5,061 of JBJECC010000135.1, forward strand.
TTCTTCACGATGTCCTTGTCCACCTCACCCAGATCATTCTTCTTGACCAGACCGGTCTCATAGAACGGCAGATCCAGGAAGTGTACATGATCATCCTGCAAACCGGAATAGCGGCAGGCATGACGTGCCTCCTCGCGACGGATCGTTCCCTTCATGAACAGCACATCACGACGTTCAGGCTCTCCATTATCCACCTTTTCATAACGCAGATACCGGATAATCTCTTCTGCCTTTTCCTTTACAGCCGTATTGTCCGGACTATATTTGTCGCAGACATCACGCAGATATTCACAATAACGGATCACCTCCTCGTCGCCCACGGCAATGTTACCGGATGTCTCATACGCCACATGCACATCGTGATGCTGGTCGCACAGACGACGCAAGGTTCCACCCATAGAAATCACATCATCATCCGGATGGGGGCTGAACACAATCACACGTTTCGGATAGGGCAATGCACGCTCCGGACGATTGGAGTCGTCCGCATTGGGCTTACCGCCCGGCCAACCGGTAATGGTGTGCTGAATATCATTGAATATCTTGATGTTTACATTGTAGGCAGAACCATACAGAGCCAACAGCTCGCCCAATCCATGTTCGCTATAGTCTTTGTTGGTCAGCTTCAAAATAGGTTTGCCCGTCAACTGACACAACCACACAATGGCACGACGGATCAGCTTGTTGTCCCACTCGCAGCTGGTCACTAACCAGGGATGGCTGATACGGGTCAATTCATACGCAGCAGAAAGATCGATCACCACTTTGGCATCCTGGTGTCCCTGCAGGAACGAAGAGGGGGTCACATCCGATTCTTTGCCTTCCACCGTCTTGGCAATGATACCGGCCTTGTCATCTCCCCAAGCCATCAGAATGACATGTTTGGCAGCCATCATGGTGGCCACACCCATGGTAATCACACCGGCCGGTACATTCTCCATGGAAGGGAAGGTACGGGAAGCCTCCTTGCGGGAAGCTCCTTCCAACAGCACCAGACGTGTATGTGAGCTGACCGGTGTTCCGGCCGCATTGAACATGATGTTGCTGGCAGAACCCACACCCAACAGCATGTAGTCAATACCTCCCAGCTCCTGAATCTTCAACTCATATTGACGGCAGAAATCCAAAATGTCATCTTTCGCCATGCAGCCGTCCGGTGCGTAGATATTGGTCGGTTTGATGTCGATGTGATCAAACAGCTCCTCTTTCAGACGTGCCAGATTTCCGGAAGCGACAGTCGCCAACGGATAAAACTCATATTCCACAAAGACCACTACATTCTGGAAGCTCAATCCCTCCTCCTGGTGCATACGGATCAACTCCCGATAGACACTCAGCGGAGAACGGCCACCCGGCAAAGCCAGCACAAAGGTCTCACCGGCAATCTGTTTCAGACGGATTTTAGTGGCCAGCTCTTTTGCAATGGCAAACGAGCCTCCTTCTGCCGACTCATAAATCTCTGTCGGAATCTTTTCCAACCGTGTCAGGACAGAATGTTCGAATGCATTCTCCGGACGATAGTAACGTAAAGGAATACGCGTCAACGTAATCTGTGAACTAAGGTTCGTCTTCATATTCTTTTTTCTTTATGGATTATCAATCATTCATCAAATCTGTCTCCGGAACCAAAAGCCCCTTCGACCATACAGAACGGACATTCAGATTCCGGTCCAGGATCAGAATATCCGCATCCTTGCCCCGTTGCAAAGAACCCTTCCGGTCATCCACGCCCAACAGACGGGCCGGTGTCTCGGATGCCATCCGGAGGGCATCGGCCAAGGGCACATCGGCCTTCTGCACCATCGTACGTACCAGGACATCCATCGTGGCGATACTGCCTGCTAAGGAAGAATGGTCAGCCAACTTGCAGACACCATCCTCAATGATCAGTCTCGATCCGGGCTCCGGCTGCAGGTCACTGCCTGCATAAGAGAGCGCATCCGTCACCAAACAGGTATGTTCAACCCCTTTCAGCTTATAGACCAATCGCAGGATCGTGCCCGGAAGATGCTTTCCGTCAGCAATGACCTCCACAGACATGCCCTCCGTCAGATAGACACTCTCCACCGTACCCTCGTATTTATATTCACGACGCTTGTGGAAACCAGGCATCGCATTGTAGAACTGTGCAGCGTGCGTGAATCCGGCTGCAAAGGCAGCCTTGATGTCATCATACTCTGCCTCCGTATGTGTCACGGCGACTAAAATGCCCCGTTCACGGACATACCGGGCAAACTCATGTGCACCCGGCAATTCCGGACTGATGTCCCAACGCTTGATACAAGAGGTCTGATCCAAAATCGACACATATTCATCCCGGTCAACCGGCTTGATGGTATCCGCATACAGCTGTCCGGCCATTTTCGGATTCAGATAGGGTCCTTCCACATGCAATCCCATGACAGGATTTCCCGGCTCAGCCATGAACTGTTCGCAGAGTGCGGCACCCTTTAAGATCGTCTCTGCAGAAGAGGAAGAAATGGTCGGAAATATGGTGGTTGCACCATGTTGCTGATGCACCTTGACAATGGAGCGGAACGCCTCTTCCGTACACTCGGTAAAATCGTGTCCCGCACCTCCATGCAGATTCATCGCCACAAAACCGGGCACGATATACATGCCCTTCGCGTCCACTGTCTTAGCGCCGATAACGGCCAAGTCACTATTGGTCACTTCCAATATTTTTCCGTCACTGATCAGGACGGAACCATCACTCAACCAACCTTCCGGAGTGAGGATACGGCCATTCATAATTTGTGTCAGCATATTCCGAATCTGAATTAGAATAATTTATTTGTTCCTTCCACCAGTTTGCCCATGGCCCATACGGCACGAACATTCAAATCTTTGTCAAGCACCATGATGTCGGCATCCTTGCCTCTTTGCAAGGTACCCTTGCGGTCAGCCACACCCATGATACGGGCAGGTGTCTCAGAGACCATGCGGATGGCATCCTCCAGAGGGATCTCCGCCTTCTGTACGACCGTACGGATCAAACGGTCCATGGTAGCGATACTACCGGCCAAGGCAGAACGGTCAGCCAACTTACAAACGCCATCTTCAATGATGACACGCGGGTCGAATGCCACCTGGCTGTCGCTGGCAGCACATGCCAACGCATCTGTAATCAGACAGGTACGTTCCACACCTTTGATCTTATACACCAGACGGAGGATCGTAGGCGGCACATGGATGCCGTCAGCCACCACTTCGACCGTCATGTCGTCGATCAGATAGATGCTCTCGACCGTTCCTTCATATTTATATTCACGACGCTTGTGGAAACCCGGCATCGCATTGTAGAAGTGTGTCGCATGTGAATAACCTGCTTCATACGCCGTACGGATGTCTTCGTATTCGGCCTGTGTATGTCCGACAGCGGCCAAGACCCCTTTCGACACCACATATTTACCAAACTGCATCGCACCCGGCAACTCAGGAGCGGCATCCCAACGTTTGATGCACTTCGTCTCCTCCAACAGCGGGATATACTCTTCCGGATCCGGATTCTTGATGTTTTCCGGCATCTGTCCTCCGGCCATCGCCATATTGAAGTAATGACCCTCCAGGTGAAGACCCAGCACAGGGCTGTCCGGTTCTGCCATCAGCTTTTCCGTTGTCTCGGCTGCTGCACGGATCATCGGAATCGTGGAAGAGGATAACGTGGGGAAGATACTGGTTGTTCCGTGTTGCATGTGGGCTGCCACTGCCGTGCGGAAAGCCTCTTCTGTACCCTCCATGAAATCGCGTCCGCCACCGCCATGCACATGGATCTCGACACCTCCGGGCACAATGTACATGCCCTTGGCATCTATCAATTTGGCCCCGACTACAGCAAGGTCACAGTTGGTCACTTCCAAGATTTTATTGTCACGAATCAAGACCGAACCATCTTTCAGCCAGCCTTGCGGAGTCAGAATCCGTCCGTTTATGATTTGAGTTAACATAAAAAATAAGTTTTAAGCTTTGCGTTTTTCAAATTCTTTCTACAAAGAAACGGACTTTTATCGACACTATGAAGCGCACCCAAGACTTTTTTTCCGAAAGATCACAATCCGAAGGCAGGAACCAGATCGTCCAGTTGCTGATCTGTCATTCCTTCCGGCTCCTCGCCCACCATACGGGCCGCCAGATAGATCTGGGCCGACTTGCTCAACGTATCGATCGCATCAAAGCACTCGATCAGATCCTCTCCTACCGCCAGGATGCCATGTTTCTCCCAAAAGACCACATCATGGTGTTCCAACTGACGGATCGTGGCGTGGGCCAACTCGATCGTACCGGGAATCTCATAGGGCACAATGCCGACCCCCTTCGGCACAATGATCCGGCATTCCGGAATCATGCTCCACAACGTACGGGTGATCTTTGCCGAATCCAGAAATTTCTTGCAATGTGTCATACCGATGATGTCCGTCGGATGGGTATGCAACACGACCCGGTTGTTGCGTCCTTGCGCCCGCAGAAAATTATGCATCAACAAATGGGAGGGCAGTTCGGATGTCGGAGCGATCGGCTGCTCGGCAATGATCTCATACGAACGGCCATCCGCAGCGATCCGGATAATCGAACCGTTGGCAAAAGGATCCTGTGCCACATAGCGCATCCGCTTGCCGGTACCTGTCACATAAAACAGATGACCGCACAGGGCCTCCATCGGTTCCTGCAAAGCCACCGGGGCCGACAAGGCAGGCAGAGACTTGGCTGCCTCATCCAGCAGATCCGTCACATTCACGGAGATGTTTCCTCCGTTACGTTCCGCCCATCCTTTTGTCCACAAATAACCGGCTACTTCCGCAATACGGCCGATCTCGGCCATCAACTGTCCATTGTTTCTAATCAATTCCATCATTTCTTATTTTTTTACTTCTTCATTCAAATCAAATTAGGCAGGAACGAGGAGATGATCAGCACTAACAGGCCGATCAGCAGCACCGCAATGGTACGCGGTGAACATCCTTTCCATTCTTTCAGAATAATTCCCCACACATTGGAGAAGACCACATTCAACGCCATCAGGATGCAGAAGGCAAAGGTGATCAAGGTAGGTGACTCCGTCAGAAAGCCCTTCCCCAACGAGAGCCCGAAAAACTGGCTGTACCACAAGGCTCCCGCCAACAGGCAGAAAAGCAGGTTGTTTCCCCACACGGCCCCCTGCCTGTAATCGCTCCAGGTATGGTTCTTCCGGTTCTGATACAGACAATAGAGGGCATTGGTACAAAAGCCTCCCAACGTAACCAGACAAGTGGCAGGCAGCGAGACGAACATGGGATTCACCCCTTCGAAACAGAGTTCGCTCCCCTGAGCCAGACCGATATTGAAACAGGCACTCATAAAGCCGGCCAGCAAGGCAACCACAATGCCTTTGGTGAAGTTGAAGTCCTTCACAGCCTCCCGTTTCTCCTCTTCGCTCAACGAAGCGGATTTCATAGA
>JBJECC010000136.1:0-10472 GCA_051870655.1 Parabacteroides sp.
GAAGTCACGTTCACGAGCAGATTCGGCTGTAGAACCCAGCTTTCAGAAGCCGTGCAATCGGCCAAATTCTAACCCAAAGGAGGTGTGATAACCGCTGAGGCTTTCTCGACCAAAGTGCTGTAGCCCTCTTGCATCGCCTCCGAACGATACTGATTAAGTTAGAATCTCCAAACAGAACTACATAACCCTTGACAAACGGTCATTGCTATGCTATCTTTGTATTGTTTCATAGATCGTCCGGATGATGTCAAACGATCGTTTGATATGGGTCAGTCAATCGTTTGATATAGGTCAAACGATCGTTTGACGGCGTGCGGAAGGAGAAAGGAACAGGTTTCAAACGGATTGGGACCTATCTGACAGACGCGATTTACTTAACATTCATAACTATATTGCTATGACTATTCATTTTGATTGGTTTGAAACACCCAGGGTTGATGAACAAGGAAAGCGGACGCTCCATGCACGTCCCAGCTTCAATGGAACCAGTGACACGAAAGCCATTGCCAAACGCATACAGATGCGTTGTTCGCTCACGGTTGGTGACATTATGGCTGTCTTGAGTGAACTGAACGACGTAATTGGCGAGGAGTTACAGAACGGGAGGCAGGTTCATATCAATGGGTTAGGCTATTTCGCACCGACATTGGGCGTGGAGGGCGAAGTGACGGCGGATATGAAATTGCAGATTCGCAACAGAAAGGTTCGTTTCAAGGGCGTCAGTTTCCGACCAGACAAGGAGCTACGGGCCTCTATCGGAGCTCCCAAACTGAAACAGACTCGCTGGGAAACACATTCGCAAGCGCATACCCAGGAAGAGATCGAACAGTCGTTGACCACTTACTTCAAGGAGCATCCTTTCTTAACCCGGAGGGACTTGCAATTCTTGTTGAATCTCAAGAGGTCCGCTGCTTACAGCCTGGTACAACAGCTAAAAGAGGAGGGCAAATTGCTGAACAAAGGGACAGCTCACCAGCCGATCTACGTAGCCGCACCGGGGTGTTTCGGGACAACTGCCGAATGAACAACTACAAGTGTATTTGCTCTTTTGATACACAACTAAAGTATTTTCCTCATTCTCGGTTTTTTGTTATATCTTTGCTTCCCAAATCAACGAACAGAACGAATGAAGAGAATCAATTCATACCTGTTAGCGCTCATTTTATGCGTAATTGGCCTCCCTGTCTGGGCACAAGGAGATCAAATCTTTTATCACACCATCGAACGGGGCCAAACGGTCTATGCCATTGCCACCATGTATGGGGTGAGTGTGAACGATATCTACCGGCTCAACCCGGAGAGTAAAGAGGGAATCCGGGCAGGTGCCGTCCTGCGTATCCCCCAACGGGAGATCGCGACAGAACCTACCGAACGGTCTGCCACGGAGGCCTACCGTTACCACACCATCCAACCGCAAGAGACGCTCTATAAGCTCTCCATTCGTTACGGGGTCTCAGGGAACCGGATCCTTCAGGCCAATCCCGGTCTGTCGGTGAATACCTTCACCATTGGCAAGACCATCCGCATTCCTGAAGCGGTCGAAGAGACTCAAGCGGTCACAGAACGGAAAAGCGTGACCAAGGAGATCGATTATACCGTACAGAAAAAAGAGACGATGTACAGCATCTGCCGGAAGTTCCATGTCTCCAGCATGGAACTGATCCGCCTGAATCCGGCTCTGAAACAGGGTATCAAGGCGGGTATGGTGCTGAAGATCCCGATGGTGACCGAGGAGACTGTGACCACCCGACCCGTAGTCGAGACGGTGGATGAGACCATTGTCAACTCCCTCCTCACCGCTCCCAAAAGCATCAACCGGGTCAACATGGTGAAGGTGGCCCTGCTGCTGCCCTTCATGACAGAGGAGAAGACGCCTTCCGCCACGACCACCCGCTTCATCGAATATTACGAAGGATTGCTGTTGGCGATTGACAGCCTGCGCAATGAAGGGTGTTCCATTGAGCTCTCCGTCTTCGACACAGGCAACGGAGTGGGCAAAGTCAAGGAGATCCTCCGGGACAAGGCGTTGGCCGAGTGTAATCTGATCATCGGAGCAGTCCATAACGAGCAGATCGGTCCGGTGGCCGACTTCGCCCAAAAGCAGGGGATCAAATATGTAGTGCCTTTCACCTCCAAGAATGACGATGTGCTGTCGAATGCCTATGTATTCCAGGTCAACACACCTCATTCCTATCTCTATTCGAAGGCCGCACAGGCAGGCAGCGAACTGTTCAGCAACTCCAATATCATCTTTGTCAAGACACCGGACAAATCTCAAAAGGAGGATTTCGTCAAGGCTTTCCAGAATGACCTGAAGCAGAAATCGATTCCTTTCCAGGAACTGACCTACGATGCGGAGACGTACGAGCTGCAGATGGAAGCGATGCTTGACACGACCCGCCACAACATGGTCCTGCCGACATCGGGTGCGTTGGAAGCGATCCAGAAGATCACACCGACCCTTCGGATGTTGCAAGAGGTACATCCTACACTGGAGGTATCCCTCTTCGGTTATCCGGAATGGCAGACCTATACCCGCGAATGTCTGGATGATTTCTATGCGTTGGATACCTATATTTATAGCAACTTCTATGCGGACAATCTCTCGCCTGCCGTCCATGCGTTCTATTCCAAATACAAGGACTGGTACAGCAAGTCGCTGATCAATACCTTCCCCAAATATGGTATTTTAGGATTTGACACCGGTATGTTCTTCCTGCAGGCGATCTGCCGCTATGGACTGAACTTCGAGGATCATCTTGACAAGATCCGGTATGAAAGCATCCAGACCGGATTCGATTTCCACCGGGTCAACAATTGGGGCGGATTCATCAACACGCAATTGTTCATCGTACACTATCAGAATAATTTCACCGTAAAACGAACGGAGGTCAAATGAACCGTTTACTCGTCATCCTCATTTGCCTGTGTCTGGCGCAAGGCATCCGGTCACAGGCCGATTTCCGGCCAGAATGGGCAGTCGGTGTATCAGCCGGTTCCACCTTCTCGTCCGTGACCTTCTCGCCCAAAGTGAAGCAGGGCATGAAGATGGGGTTCGGAGGAGGTGTCACGGTCCGTTGGATCACGGAAAACCATTTAGGCATCCAGGCCGAAGTGAATCTGATGCAGTCCGGCTGGCAGGAGCAGTATGAGATACATCCCGAATGCCAGTACAAACGGACCCTTTCTTTCTTAGAGGTGCCTTTCCTGACCCACTTCTATTTCGGAAGCAGACGGGTCCGGGGCTTTCTCAATCTGGGTCCCCAGATCGGCTATCTGTTGAGTGAAAGTACGGACAGCAATCTCCCGGAGGGCTTTGATCCGGAGGAGAGCAGTGACACGTATCAGCATGACAAGCCGGTTGACAAGAAGTTCCAATGGGGATTGTGTGGCGGACCGGGCATGGAGCTACGCACCGGCATCGGCTCCTTCCTGTTGGAGGGACGCTATTTCTATGGGTTGGGCAATCTCTACAACAGCCGGAAAGAGGATCATTTCGCCCAATCGCCCCAGCAGATCATCACAGTGAAGCTGACCTATTTGTTCTCGATCAATCATCATAAAAAATAATTACAATGGACGCGAAACATGTATTCTGGGCCGGCCCATTAGCCGGTTTATCCATGATGGGTTCCTCCTGCCAATCGACACAGCAGGAAGTGAAGCAGAAACCCTTCAACATCGTCTATATCATGACGGACGACCACACGGCACAAATGATGAGCTGCTACGACAAACGATATGCAGAGACTCCCAATCTGGACCGGATTGCCCGCGACGGTGTGCTTTTCACCAATAGCTTTGTGGCCAACTCACTGAGCGGTCCAAGCCGTGCCTGCATGATCACCGGCAAGCATTCCCATAAAAACGGATTCAAGGATAACGAAAATCCCAATTTCGACGGTTCACAACAGACCGGTCCCAAACTGTTGCAACAGGCCGGCTATCAGACGGCCATCATCGGAAAGTGGCATTTGGGCTCTACCCCTACGGGCTTCGACTTCTGGCAGATCGTGCCGGGACAGGGAGACTATTACAATCCCCGTTTCCTGACGGCCACCGATACGTTTGAAGTGAAAGGCTATCTGACCAACATCATTACAGACGTCAGCCTCGACTGGTTAGAGAACAAACGGGACAAATCGAAACCCTTCTGCCTCTATATCCACCACAAGGCCCAGCATCGCAACTGGATGGCAGACACCTGCAATCTGGCTCTCTACGAAGACAAGACCTTCCCGCTGCCGGACAACTACTGGGACGATTATGAGGGACGGCCTGCCGCCGCAGCCCAGGAGATGAGCATCATCAAAGACATGGACCTGCTGTATGACCTGAAGATGTACAGACCGGACAAGGAGAGTTTCCCGCACAAGTCACTCAAATCGAATTACGAACATATCTACGGACGGCTTGACTCCGCACAGAAAGCGGCCTGGGACCGTTTCTATGATCCGATCATCGAGGATTTCTACAAGCAGAACCTCAGCGGCAAGGAGCTGGCCGAATGGAAATTCCAACGGTATATGCGTGATTATCTGAAGACCCTGAAATCGCTCGACGACAATGTAGGGCGTGTGCTGGATTATCTGGATGAGGCCGGCCTGTCGGACAACACCCTGGTAGTCTATACATCCGACCAGGGCTTCTACATGGGCGAGCATGGCTGGTTTGACAAGCGTTTCATGTATGAGGAGTCGTTCCACACACCATTGCTGATGCGCTTGCCGGGCGGCAAGAAAGGAACAATTGACCAGATGGTACAGAACATCGACTATACGCCTACCTTCCTGGAATTGGCCGGTGCCGAGATTCCGTCAGACATTCAGGGAGTCTCCCTGCTTCCGTTGTTGAAGGGTGAGAATCCAAAGGACTGGCGTACTTCACTCTACTATCATTATTATGAGTTTCCGGCTGAGCACATGGTCAAGAAGCACTATGGCGTGCGTACGGACCGCTACAAGCTGATCCATTTCTACAATGATATTGATGTATGGGAATTGTATGACCTGCAAGAGGATCCGACCGAGATGCACAACCTCTACGGCAAGCCCGGCTATGAGAAGATCACCGAGCAAATGATGCAGGAACTGCACAAGGTACAAGAACAATATGACGATCCGATCCGTTTCGAGCAACAATAATAAAGTATAGATTGAGAGGCAGGAGCAAATAAAGGGATGTTTATTTGCTCCTGTTTTTTTCAGGCATTGACCGCGATCACTTCGATCTCTACCAATGCATTCTTCGGCAATGTCTTGACAGCGACAGCCGAACGGGCAGGGAAAGCACCGCTGAACTGCTGTGCATACACTTCGTTCATCGCGCCGAAGTCGCCCATGTCTGCCAGGAAGACTGTTGTCTTCACCACATGGTCCATTGTCAAACCGGCCTCTGTCAAAATAGCCTTTACATTCTTGAAGGCCTGGGCAGTCTGTTCCTTGACACCTCCTTCGGCAAAATTACCGGTTGCCGGATCCAAACCTAACTGACCCGATGCAAACAGCATGTTACCTGCCTGAATAGCCTGGCTGTACGGACCGATAGCCTGCGGTGCCTGGGTTGTTGCAATTACTTTCTTCATCGTTTTCTCTATTTATGTATCTATAATAAATATGGATTATCCTTCCAAGTTGCGCTGACGCACCACCTCGTAGATCAGGATGGAAGAGGCCACCGACACATTCAGCGAACCGATCGTACCGAACTGTGGGATTTTCACCATCTGATCGCAGATACGCAGGTTCTCCATCGAAACGCCTGTATCTTCCGCCCCCATCACCAAAGCGACCGGGCCCTCATACGACACACCGGTATAGAGATCCGAGGCCTTCTCTGTGGCGGCATAGACTTTTACCCCACTCTCCTGCAAGAAGCGGATCGCTTCGTGAATGCTACGCTCTTTGCAGACCGGCAGGACGTGCAATGCACCGGCAGAGGTCTTGATGGCATCGGCATTGACCGTCACACTGCCTTTGGCGGGAATCACAATGGCATCCACACCGGCACATTCACAGGTACGGGCTATCGCTCCGAAGTTGCGGACATCTGTCACTCCATCCAGCAAGACGATGAAAGGGCTTTTTCCCTGCTCATAGATGAACGGAATCATGTCTTCCAGTTTCTGATAGGTCACAGCAGGCAGAAAGGCAATCACCCCTTGGTGGTTCTTCCGGGTCAGACGGTCCAACCGCTCCTGCGGTACCCGCTGCACCGGAATCTCCCGTCCCTTCAACACGGCCCACAACTCTTTGGAGAGTTCCCCTTGCAGATCGCGTCTCACTAAAATCTTGTCGATCTCCTTATCGGCCTGTACCGCCTCAATGACGGCACGGATACCGAATATCATTTCATTTTCTTTCATATTTATGTTCTTTTTTCTCTTGTTTACGAGGGCGATCCGCATACTGTCTGGGATGCTCCTTCTGTTTCTTCTGATCTTTGTACCACTCTTTGCGAGGTTCGGAATGGGCAGGCTTGCGCTCATAATGGTTGTTCCAACGCCCCTGCTTGTAGCTCCATTTCGAATTCCAATAATGGTCTTCATACGCCATGCAATGATGAGAGGGACGGAACTCCGGACGACGGGCGTGATACCAGTTCCGATAGTCATGGGCTCTCGTCGGTGACTCCCGGATAAACCGGACATACAGACCGAACTCAGCCGGCGACAAAAGTCGTTGCAACGCCCTGTCGCGTTCCATGCGCAAGTTAAAAATACGTTCGGCAGACTCTTCCCAATAATGCGAAGCACGACAAGCCTCCCGTTCGATCTTTTCACCATACTTATGAATGATACGATGGTAATCAGCTGCCCGTTTGCCATGTAAATGCAGGGCGTGTTCCATCCACAAGCAGTTATCACAATGGGGTGCTGCCCAATTAATGCTTACCCATACCTGGCCAAAACCTGGCATTCCACAAAGCATCAAACAGATGAGAAATAAACTGATTCGTTTCATAAGGCTTCCTTTTTAAGTTAAAAATTCGATTTTTCCTATAAGACTCGAATTCCTATGCAAAGGTTTAATCCCTTCTCCTTAATAAATCTTTCGCATTTGCTAAAGAAGCCTCTGTCAACGAGGCACCGCTCAGCATGCGGGCCACCTCACGTATCCGCTCCTCATCGGACAATTTACGAATCCGCGTCACGGTTCGATCTTCCATATCCTCCTTATAGACATAATAATGCGCTACACCCTTGGCTGCAATCTGGGGTAAGTGCGTAATGGTCATGACCTGCATCTTCTCTCCCAAATCCTGCATGATGTCGCCCATCTTGTCCGCTATATCTCCTGAAACGCCGGTATCCACCTCATCAAAAATAATGACAGGAAGTGCCGTAAATCCGGCAATCATCGCCTTGATGCAAAGCATCAACCGAGCTGTCTCACCCCCGGAGGCTGTCTGTGCCACCGGTTGCAGTTCGGCCCGCTTATTGGCAGAAAAGAGGAAATCAATGTCGTCCATACCATCGGCAGCCGGTTCCTCACGGGCCACAAACTGGATCTGGAAACGTATGTTGGGCATACCCAACGGCTGTACCATCTCCACCAACTGCTGCTCGATCCGTTGGGCGGCGGCTTTCCGCTGTGTACTCAGGACGGCAGCCTGCTGCAACAATTCCTGATAAGAGATCTGGATCTGCTTGTCCAGATCGGCAATCTGCTCGTCAAAGGATCCGATCTCCTCTAACTGTCGCGCATATCGTTCTTGCAGCTCCAACAGCTCCTCTACCGTCGATACATGGTGCTTCTGCTCCAGCGTATAGATCGTATTCAACCGATCCTGCACCCAGGTCAGCCGTTCGGGACTAAATTCGATCTCATCCTTCCGCGACTCCACCTCAGAAGCCAGATCATTCAGTTCGATATAGGCCGAATGAAGCCGTTCGACGATCTCCTTGCCATCCGGATAGAAACGGTCCAGCGAGTCCGCCACGGAGAGTGCCCCTTTCAACAAGGGCACTACGCCCATCTCATCGCTCTCCAGCATCTGATTGATTCTATACAATCCCCCTTTGATCTCCTCCGCATGGGACAACACCTCCTGTTCCTGTTCCAATGCCTCCTGTTCGCCCGACTGCAACGAAGCATCCGTCAGCTGTTCCAACTGAAAACGGATGTAGTCCTCCTCCTGCTTGCTCTGGGCGGCCAAGGTGGCCACACGTTTCAACTCTCTTCGCAACGATTGGTAATGGGAATACTCTTTCCGGTACAGAATCAGCGGAATCTCATTCTCCGCCATCACATCCACCACTTTGAGCTGAAAATGATTGTCGCCCAGCAAGAGATTCTGATGTTGTGAATGGATATCGATCAGGCGGGTACCCAATTCCCGCACAATGGCCAGGGAGACAGGCGAATCATTGACAAAGGCACGCGATTTTCCGGAGGCATAGAGCTCCCGACGCAAGATACAAGCCGTTTCATCATATTCAAGGTCGTTCTCCAAGAAAAAGGGTTCCAGCTGATATTTGGAAATATCAAACACCGCCTCGATGACACATTTGTCCATCCCCTTTTGGATGCTTTTCCCGTCGGCCCGTTGGCCGAGCACCAACGACAAAGCTCCTAAAATAATGGATTTACCGGCACCGGTCTCACCCGTAATGACCGAGAAGCCCTTGTCCAATTGAATATCCAGGCTGTCGATCAATACAAAATTCTGTATATATAAGGATTTCAGCATGTCGTTTCCTCCTACTTTTTCAATGCCTCCAAACGGGTCCCTGCGGTCGGGAACAGCTCAAACAGCAGTTTGTACCCCTCCTGCTTCTCCTGTGTAGTCGCTTTGGAATAGATGCTGACCACCTCATCCAGCTTGGCATCGGAGAACATCTGCAACAGCACAGAGACCGGACGGGCACTTTTCAGTTTCTGCAATCCGGCCAATGACTCGATAATGGTGGTCCGTCCCCGATCCGGATTGGCCGCCATTTCATCCAACCCCTTCAAGTGATAGGTGTACCACATCTGACGGAAATCCTCCCCTTGGTTCTCCACAAAAGCAGTGGCGACGGCATGGCGGTTCTGATTGCTGTCGAATGCCTTCCAGCCTGTCCAAGAGGCTTGCGACTGGGCCATGTTGACAATCTGTTGCGCCTGTTGGAAATAGGCACTTCCCCCATCGGGGGCAAAGCTGTCGAAATCGAGTCCCAAGATGATATACACATAAAAGACCAGGGTGGCCACCAGATTGCTCTCCAGGGTATTGTCCACATATTGCAACGGCTCAAACTCCACATAATCGAACGAGAGATCCTTATCCCGGAAGTTCAACAAAGTGGTCGTATAGCTGGAGTTATACACGGGACGGCTGGACTGGATCTGCAATTCCCCCTGGAAACTGTTATCAGACACCATCTCATTAATAATCAAGGTAAAGGAGCAGTTGATCCGCTCATTGACCGCAAATGTCGCATCCGTCCATTTCCGATTATTCAGAAACTCGGTCAATGCCGTCTGCAAGGTCGTGAATACCTGCTTATTGGTGGTCTGGACCTTGTCTGAGTTGACCGTCACTTTGGCGTTCAGCTCAAACATACGTCCGGTTTGTGCCCACGCCGTTCCCGACGCACAGCACAACAACAATCCGATGAACAGTCTCTTTATTCGTTTCATTTCCTATAGTAGTGTAGCCAATTTACGTACAATATCCTGCGCCACCTCCTGCTTGCTCTTCAACGGGAAATCGGTCTTCTCTCCCTGTCGGTCGATAATGGAGATCTTATTCGTGTCACAACGGAATCCGGCACCCGGATCACGCAGGGAATTGAGCACGATAAAATCGAGATTCTTCCGTTTCAGTTTGTCCGCCGCATGATGGGCCTCATCGTTTGTCTCCAAGGCAAATCCCACCAAGCGTTGGTCTTCCCGTTTCATGGCACCCAATGAAGCGGCAATATCTTTGTTGGGAACCAGCCGAAGAGTCATCTCTCCAGTCTGTTCCCGCTTGATCTTCTCCTGTGCCTCAGTCTCGGGCCGATAGTCCGCTACAGCGGCACACAGAATGGCCGCATCCGATGTGGGGAACACCTTCACCGTTTCCTGCCACATCTCCTCAGCCGACTCTACAGGAATCCGTGTGATGTGCGGATGATGTGTTGTCAACGAGACCGGTCCTGACACCAATGTCACCTCAGCGCCCATCTCCGCGCACGCTTCCGCCAAAGCAAAGCCCATCTTTCCCGAAGAGTAGTTTCCTATAAAACGGACAGGATCGATCTTTTCATATGTCGGACCTGCCGTAATGACAATTTTTTTTCCTTTCAGCAGCTGGCGGGAGGCAAAAAAGGCTTCCAGCACCGCAATGATCCGGTCCGGCTCCTCCATACGTCCTTTCCCCACCAAATGGCTGGCCAGTTCCCCTTCGGCAGGCTCAATGATCCGATTGCCGAAAGAACGGAGACGTGCCAAGTTCTGTTGTGTGGAGGGATGTGCAAACATATCCAAGTCCATCGCCGGCGCCAC
>JBJECC010000137.1:0-10438 GCA_051870655.1 Parabacteroides sp.
AGAGTGCTTCGGTGTTGGCATCCTCCGTACCGACCACTTTCCAATCTGTGCGGACCACATCAAACTCCTCCTTCGTCACCGGACTGCTCTGTCCGCGCTCCGGATCATAGGCAATGACCTGGAAGGTAGCCGGATGATCCACCAGGACAGGCTGCTCATACAGCGGACTTTCGGCTGTCGGCACGGAACCGTCCAGCGTATAGTGGAGAGAGGCCTCTGCATCTGCCGCTTTGACGGTGACCAACCCCTTCTTGTCCCGTTGTACGGTCGGTGCTGTCAATACTTTGGGTGCATGATAGAGGGCGATGTGGCTGATCAGCGGACACGCCTTGGCATCGGTTATCGTAAAGCGGATCTTGTCGGTCGTGACGGTCGGGAAGCGGAGAATCCGTTTGTAGCCAATGGTGGTCTGCTTGTCCAACAGCTGCCAGTCGCCATTCACGAATGCCTCCACCGTGAAGCCCTTGACCCGTTGGCCCAGCCGGATATACTCCTGCACCAAGAAGCGGTTGACTTCCGTCGGTTTCTTCAGCTGGAGGGTCAAGGAGGCGTTTGTGATGGAGTCGTCAGTCGCCCAGTAGCTCTCTTTGTCATTGTCCGTGACGTTGGCAGCCCGATACTTGCGGCTGTTACCCCGTACTTGGGTGGCTTCCGCTTTTGCATCAGCGGCCAGATTGACTGCAAAGTCGGCTTCGATGGCTTCGGCCAGTCTGACCATCTGGGTCGAGTCGTTGGCATGGATCCGGCCTCGTTTGTCAACCGGGAAATTGATCAGCAGCTGACCGTTGCGTCCGCAAGACTGGTAATAGATGTCCAACAACCGCGGCAATGTCTTGACTTTATGGTCTTCCGAAGCATGGTAGAACCAGCCGGGGCGGGTGGATACATCGACTTCTGCGGGTACCCAGTGCGTACCATCCTCATGGCCATAACGCAGCTGCTCGTAGAGCGGCCAGCCGGGATAGACTTCGTCGCGGCGCAAGGGACTCCAGTTGGTCTCACCGACCCAACCCTCTTCATCTCCACACCAGCGGACATCCGGTCCTCCATCGCCAAAGATCATGGCGTGCGGCTGCAGCTGGCGTACCAAGGCAATCGTGCCGGGCCAATCGTAATAGTTTTTCCGATCGACACTTCGGTCTTCCCGTGCCCCGCCATAGTAACCGGTACCTCCGTTGGCGCCGTCGAACCAGACTTCAAAGATCTCTCCGTAGTTGGTCAACAGCTCCGTCAGCTGGGCACGGAACATCTGGATGTATTCCGGGGTACCGTAGCAGGCCGTGTTCCGATCCCAGGGTGAGAGATAGACACCGAACTTCAGGCCCTGTTTGCGGCAGGCATCGGAGAGTTCGCGCACCAAGTCGCCCTTTCCATCCTTCCAAGGGGAGTTCTTTACGGAATACTCCGTGGTGGCTGTCGGCCACAGACAGAATCCGTCATGATGTTTGGTGGTGAGGATAATCCCTTTGATACCGGCCTGCTTGCAGACGGTCACCCATTGGTCACAGTCCAGCGCAGAGGGATTGAATGTTTCGGTAGGCACATCTCCATACCCCCATTCGATATCCGTAAAGGTGTTCATACTGAAATGGATGAAAGCGGTACGCTCCATTTCTTGCCATGTGATTTGATCTTCACTCGGACAAGGTCCGTAAGCCTCCGGGGCGGGTGTCTCCTGACAGGCAGGCAGCAGACTGACAAGCAATCCCCATGCGGCGATGTACTGTTTGCAATGCATATTTGTGTGTTTTTAGTCAATTGGTATTTATATGGAAACAAAAGTAATAATAAAGAATAAAAAACACCCCATGGTTCCTGCAAAAATACCATGGGGTTCCTGCAAAAATACCCCATGGTTCCCGTAAAAACACCATGGGGTTCCTGAGGGGAAGGAATCTATCGTTTTGGGGCCTATTTCTTCTTGACGGGTATGCCGGTTTTTGAACGCCGATACTCTTGCGGAGTCATTTGGCTGTGCTGGCGGAAATACTTGTTGAAGAAGGAGAGATTGGTGAAGCCCAACGAAAAGGCGATCTCCTTGATGGACTTGTTGGTGTACTGGAGCAGGCCTTTTGCATTCATCATCAGGGCATACGTAATCACATCACCGGGGGTGAACCCAGTCGCTTTCTTGATGCTGGTGCAGAAATGGGGCAGACTGACTCCCAGCTGCTTGGCATAGAAAGAGACACTGTGTTGCGTGGAGTGATATCGGATGACCAAGGCGACGAAATCATTGTACAGTTCGGTCATACGTGTATTGGTGTCGTAGGGCCGATGACATTTGTTTTTGTATAGTTCTGCCGACACTTGGATGAAAATCACCAAGATAGAGCGGATCAGATTTTTGTTGTTTAGCGTGTTAAGGAAAGGGAAAGAGCGATTCAGCAGGTCTAATGTATCTTGGCAAAGCATGTGGATCGGGTCATCCAAGGTATGCACAGGCTGTTCAACCATCAACGGCAGGAAGTGGGCTGTATCTCTGACCAAATTCAGGTGGCTGAGAAATTCTGCAGAAAAACCCACATACATCAGTTCGACATCATCGGATACTTCATGGATATGGATGAAACTGCCCGGTACAAGAATGACAAAATCCTTTGGTTTCAGGACATGAGAAGTGGTATTGAGGGATACCCGTACAGATCCTCTCATGCACAGAATAAAGAATCCGGCAGATACTTTAATCGGCGTGTCACTATAGGCGTCTATTTTTTCCTTTCCCTCGATTTTTCCAACAAAAAAATCCTGAGGGAGGTCGAATGTATCAATATCCTTTTTCATACCTGAAATGCTTTTCACGCCAAAGGTAATGATTAAAGAATTAGAAGCAAAAATCCATTAAAAACAGAACATAGAAACAAAAAAACAATCGATTCCTTTGATATTAAAAGTGTGAGATAAACAATATTAAAGTAGAAATCTTGTCATTCTTTTGAATTTTCCTTATTATTGCCCATTTTTTCTTCCCTTTTCGGAAAGTGTATGAAACTACTAACTAATAAATTCAGATAAATGATGAGAAAATCCATTTGGCTTGCAACGTGGTTTGTGTCTATCTCTCTGTTAGCCAGTGCAGGGGAAAGGCCGGTGAGAAGTGATAATGCTGGCAAGGATGAAGTGACGCGGGCGGATTATCTGCGTTCGGATAGCATCTTGAAGATGAATGACCGGGTCTATTCGGGGCTCATACGACCGGCCTGGGTGGACAGTTCCCACTATTTCTGGTACAAGAATCATGAAAAGGGGGGCGACTGCTTCTATTTGGTGAATGCGGCAACCGGAAAACGCCACAAGGCGGCAGACAAGCAGGGACTCGCGGCCTATTTCTCCAAACGCGACAAGAAGTTGGCCGAATCGTTGCTGCAAGAGGAGGAGAGACATCGGGGTGAGTGGCATCATCGGGAAGAGGCGAAACCGGTGCCTTCGCCTGACGGCCGTTGGGAAGCCTACATACGAGACAATAATGTATATATAGCCGAGGTGACGGAGGAAAAACCGGCAGCCGGCACCCGGCGGGTGGAGGTGGCCCTGACACTTGATGGAAGTCCCAATCTGCGCTATGATGCAGCCGCACTGCAATGGTCGCCCGACGGGAAGAAGCTGGCCACTCTGCGGGTACGTGACATCCAGGAACGGCGTATTCCCTTGATCGAGTCCTCTCCATCCACACAGAAACAGCCGATTCTGCAGTGGCGCGACTATGCGAAGCCGGGTGATCTGATCCCTGTTTCGTTGCCGGTCTTGATTGATGTGGAAAAGAGACAGGTGATTCCGGTCGATGCCTCTGCCTACGAGAATCAGTATATGCTGTATCTGACCGGCTGGCGGGCTGACAGCCGGGCCTTTACCTTCGAGTTCAATCAACGGGGACACCAACGCTATGTGGTGGGGGAGGTGAATGCGACCGACGGCACGATCCGCCCTTTGATCGAGGAGAAGACACCGACCTTTATACATTATTATAAGAACTTCCGCTATGACGTGAACGACGGCAAGGAGCTGTTGTGGATTTCCGAACGGGACGGTTGGCGCCATCTCTATCTGATCGATGGAACGGACGGTCGTGTCAAACAGCAGGTGACACGGGGTGAATGGGTGGTCCGTGAGGTGGAACAGGTGGATGAGGCCAATCGCACGATCTATTTCTATGCCTCCGGATTGCATGCAGGAGAGGATCCCTACAACCTGCACTATTGCCGGATCCGGTTTGACGGTACCGGGTTTACAGACCTGACACCTGAAGCCGCCAACCATCATGTCTATCCTTCTGCCGACCGGACCTATTTTGTGGACTGCTATTCCCGTCCCGACCTGGCACCTGTCAGCCAGTTGAAACGCATGGCGGATGCCTCTGTCGTGATGCCGTTGGAATCGTGTGACCTGACCGAACTGCAAGCGATGGGGTGGGTGATGCCGGAGGTGTTTACTGCCAAGGGGCGTGATGGAAAAACAGATATCTGGGGCAATGTCTATCGCCCGACACATTTCGATCCGAACCGTCGTTATCCGGTGGTGGAGATGATTTATGCCGGTCCGCATGACTCGCACGTCGATAAAGATTTCAAGGCTACCCACCATCTGATCTCCCGTTTGGTGGAGTTGGGATTCGTGGTGGTTTCCATCGATGGTATGGGCACGTCAAACCGTTCCAAAGCGTTCCATGATGTCTGCTGGAAGAATCTGAAAGATGCCGGTTTCCCGGATCGCATAGCCTGGATCAAGGCGTTGGGTGCCAAATACAGTTATCTGGATTTGGAGCGGGTCGGTATCTACGGATGGTCGGCCGGTGGCCAGAATGCCATGGCGGCCCTGTTGTGGCACAATGACTTCTATAAGGTGGCAGTGGCACTCTGTGGTTGTCACGACAATCGGATGGATAAAATCTGGTGGAACGAGCAGTGGATGGGGTATCCGGTCGATGCCTCTTACAGCGCTTCATCGAATGTGGACAATGCCGCTCTGCTGAAAGGCAAGCTGTTGCTGATCAACGGAGAGTTGGACGACAATGTCGATCCCGCCTCTACGCTGCAGGTCGTAAAGGCCCTGATGGATGCCGGAAAGAATTTCGAACAGCTCTACTTGCCGGGGAAGACACACAGTCTGGGTGGTCCGTTCGAATTGCATAAAATGCATGATTTCTTTGTCAAACATCTGAAGAGACAAGATCCGCCAGAGTGGGAATAAGCTCCGAATTGTATGAGGTTTTGGATTTTAATTGTAACTTTGCGGACAATTTTTTAGATTATAGATAAACCGTTCAAATATATGAGTAAGAAATTTGCCGAATACTCCGCTTTCGATCTGTCGAAAGTCAACAAGGAGGTTTTGGAAAAGTGGAAACAGGGAGACATCTTCCACAAGAGTCTGGAAACCAGAGAGGGGCATCCTTCCTTCGTGTTCTATGAAGGACCTCCATCCGCGAATGGTATGCCAGGCATTCATCACGTAATAGCCCGTTCGATCAAGGATATTTTCTGCCGTTACAAGACCATGAAAGGGTTCCAGGTGAAACGGAAGGCCGGTTGGGATACTCACGGTCTGCCGGTGGAATTGGGCGTGGAAAAGGCGTTGGGTATCACCAAAGAGGATATTGGCAAGAAAATATCCGTGGCTGACTACAATGCAGCCTGCCGTCGGGATGTGATGAAGTTTACCAAGGAATGGGAAGACTTGACTCAGAAGATGGGGTATTGGGTGGATATGGAGAATCCCTATATCACCTATGATAACCGGTATATCGAGACCTTGTGGTACCTGTTGAAGGAGCTTTACAAGAAGGGCTTGCTCTATAAGGGCTATACGATTCAGCCCTATTCGCCGGCAGCCGGTACCGGTTTGAGTACACACGAGTTGAACCAGCCGGGTTGTTATCGGGATGTGAAGGACACCACGTGTACGGCACAGTTCCGTATTTTGGATCCGAAACCGGAGATGGCGCAGTTTGGCGAAGCTTACTTCCTGGCTTGGACAACTACCCCCTGGACATTGCCTTCCAATACGGCACTGTGTGTGGGTCCGAATATTACTTATGTGGCTGTACAGTCCTACAATCCCTATACGGGCATACCGATGACGGCGGTGGTTTGTAAAGATCGCCTGTCTGCCTATTTCAATCCGAAAGCGGCAGAGATCGCGTTGGAGGACTACAAGCCGGGCGACAAGCTGGTGCCCTATCGCGTTGTGGGCGAGTGGAAGGGTCCGGAATTGGCCGGTATGCACTACGAACAGCTGATTCCGTGGGTCAATCCGGGTGAAGGGGCCTTCCGCGTCATCACAGGCGACTATGTGACCACAGAAGATGGTACGGGTATCGTACACATCGCACCGACCTTTGGTGCGGATGACGACCGTGTGGCGAAAGCCAGTGGCGTCCCCCCGTTGATGATGCTGGATAAGGATGGAAACCAGCGTCCGATGGTGGATATGACAGGTAAATTCTTCCTGCTGGAGGATCTGGATCCGCAGTTCGTACAGCAGCACATGAATGCGGCTGACTACGATCCGTGGCAGGGCAAGTTCGTGAAGAATGCCTATGATCCGAACAAGACAGACAAGGATGAGACGCTTGACATCGAAATCTGCATGATGCTGAAGGCGCAGAACCGTGTCTTCAAGATCGAGAAGCATGTCCATAACTATCCGCACTGTTGGCGTACAGACAAACCGGTGTTGTATTATCCGTTAGACAGCTGGTTCATCCGTACGACGGCCTGTCGGGAGCGTATGATCGAACTGAACAACACCATCAACTGGAAACCGCAGAGCACCGGTCAGGGTCGTTTCGGCAAATGGTTGGAGAACCTGCAGGACTGGAACCTGAGCCGCAGCCGGTATTGGGGAACACCGTTGCCCATCTGGCGTACGGAAGACGGCTCGGAAGAGAAGTGTATCGGTTCCGTAGAAGAGTTGTCTGCTGAAATCGACAAGGCGGTCAAAGCCGGTTTGATGGAGGAGAATCCCTATACCCAGGGTGGTTTCCGGCCGGGTGTCTATACCAAGGAGAACTATGTGAAGATCGATCTGCACCGTCCTTATGTGGATGACATTATCCTGGTGTCAGACAGCGGCAAGCCGATGAAGCGCGAGTCTGACCTGATCGACGTTTGGTTCGATTCCGGTGCGATGCCTTATGCGCAGATCCACTATCCGTTTGAGAACAAGGAGGCGTTTGACAACCGTTCGATCTATCCTGCCGATTTCATTGCAGAGGGTGTGGACCAGACGCGTGGATGGTTCTTCACGTTGCATGCGCTCGGCACCATGATCTTCGACAGTGTGGCCTATAAGGCTGTCGTATCCAACGGTCTGGTGTTGGATAAGAACGGCAACAAGATGTCGAAGCGTCTGGGCAATGCCGTCGATCCGTTTGCCACGATTGAGAAATATGGTTCTGACCCGTTGCGCTGGTACATGATCACCAATGCTTCTCCGTGGGACAACATCAAATTTGATGTGGATGGCATCGAAGAGGTGCGTCGTAAATTCTTCGGTACATTATATAATACCTATTCATTCTTCGCTCTCTATGCCAATGTGGATGGTTTCTGCTACGCGGAGCCGGATGTGGAATGGACGAAACGACCGGAAATCGACCGTTGGATCCTTTCTCTGCTGAACACATTGATCCAGGATGTGGACAATTATTTGGCGAATTACGAGCCGACCCGTGCCGGACGTGCGATCTCTGACTTTGTCAATGACAACTTGAGCAACTGGTATGTACGTTTGAACCGCCGTCGTTTCTGGGGTGGAGGCATGACAGACGACAAGCTCTCCGCCTATCAGACCCTCTACACCTGTCTGGAGACAGTCGCCAAATTGATGGCGCCGATTGCTCCGTTCTATGCCGATCAGCTGTATCTGGATCTGATTGCCGTGACCGGTCGTGAGCAGGTAGAGTCTGTCCATCTGGCCAACTTCCCTGTGTGCAATGAGGCTTGGATCGACAAGGATCTGGAAGAGCGGATGCAGGTGGCTCAGGACATTTCTTCCATGGTATTGGCTTTGCGCCGTAAGGTGAACATCAAGGTGCGCCAGCCGCTCCATACGTTGATGGTGCCGGTAGTGGATGCCCATCAGCAGGCCAGCATCGAAGCGGTGAAACAGCTGGTATTGAATGAGGTCAATGTGAAAGAACTGAAGTTTGTGGACAATGCCGGTGGTATTTTGGTAAAACGTGTCAAACCCGACTTCAAGAAGTTAGGCCCGCGTTACGGAAAGATCATGAAGGCATTGGCTGCTGCCATCCAAGGCATGAGCCAGGAGGCTATCAACGCATTCGAACAGGAGGGACGTTGCACATTGGTTGTGGACGGACAAGAGGCTGTGGTGGAACGGGCCGATGTCGAGATCATTTCAGAGGATATTCCGGGCTGGCTGGTAGCCAACGAGGGACGTCTGACCGTGGCATTGGACATCACCGTAACGGACGATCTGCGCAAAGAGGGATTGGCCCGCGAATTGGTGAACCGTATCCAGAATCTGCGTAAGAGCAGCGGTTTCGACATCACGGACAAGGTCTATGTGACTGTCCTTTCCAACAGCCAGATGGATGGAGCCATCGAAGCCTATAGAGAGTATATTGCCAATCAGGTATTGGCTGTTTCGGTGGAAATCGCCGATTATGCCATCAGTGATGCAGTAGAATTGGACTTCGAGGACTTTAAATTGTCTGTAAAAGTTGAAAAAGCATGATGATAATATTATCTTTGCGCACATAATTCATTGTTTACTGATTTATTGAACCTAATAAAGAGCACTATGAGTGAGAAGACGAGATATTCAGACGCGGAACTGGAAGAGTTCCGCGCTATCATCTTGGAAAAGTTAGAGATAGCGAAACGGGATTACGAACTGCTGCGTTCGGGAATTACCAATTCTGACGGCAACGACGTGTCCGATACGTCGCCTACGTTTAAAGTGTTGGAAGAGGGGGCATCGACCCTGTCTAAAGAGGAGGCGGGACGTCTGGCCCAACGTCAGATGAAGTTTATCCAGAACTTGCAGGCTGCCTTGATCCGCATCGAGAACAAGACGTATGGCATTTGCCGTGAAACGGGTAAACTGATTCCGAAGGAACGTTTGCGCGCTGTGCCCCATGCCACGTTGAGTATTGAAGCCAAACAAGGAGGTAAACGATAAATGAGACTGTCAAAAGGTTGGGGAGCAGTATGCGTTGTCATGCTGCTCCTTCTTCTTGATCAAGCCCTTAAAATCTGGATCAAGACTCATCTGCAGTTGCATGAAAGCATTGAGGTGACGCCGTGGTTCTATCTATATTTTACGGAGAATCCGGGTATGGCCTTTGGTATAGAGGTGATCGGAAAGCTCTTTTTGTCCCTCTTCCGCATTGTAGCGGTCTGCTTTATCGGTTATTACCTTTATAAATTGGTGAAGGCCAATCGCTCCTTCGGTTTCATCACCTGCATCTCCATGGTGTTTGCCGGAGCTGTCGGCAATATCATCGATTCCATCTTTTACGGGGTGGTGTTTGATCACAGTTACGGGCAGATTGCCACCTTCCTGCCTGAGGGGGGAGGCTATGATACCTGGCTGCACGGTAAAGTGGTCGATATGTTCTATTTCCCGTTGATCGAGACGACGTTGCCTGACTGGTTGCCTGTGTGGGGAGGACAGGAATTTATCTTCTTCCGTCCGATCTTTAATTTGGCGGACTCGGCCATCTGTGTCGGGGTATTCTTATTGTTGTTGTTCTACCGGCAGACCCTGTCGGAGAGTCTTTCCACGGAGACGGATGCGAAAAAAGAGGATTAGATATTTGATCTGTATGGGCTTGTTGGCCCTTTCGGCCTGTAGCAAGGTGCCGGATCATTTGCTGTCTGAACAGAAGATGCAGCGGGTGATGCACGATATGCTATTGGCCGAATCCATGATCAATGTGGATCCCCAGACCTATCAGACCCGTCAGCAACGGGATGAGTTGTATCAATCTGTGTTCCGGAAATATGGGATTACCCAGGCAGTGTATGACAGTTCGCTGGTGTGGTACGGCAAGAATCTGGATATCTATATGAAGGTCTATGAGCGGGTCTTGGCAGATTTGGGGGATGAGATTGTCGCGTTGGGCGATGTGCAGGCAGAAGCGATCGCTTCTGCCGCCAACCAGGATTCTGTCGAGATCTGGCCGCGACGCCATTTCCTTACGCTGGCCCCCCGTCGTGCCTTCAACGGGACGACCTTTGAGGTGATTCCGCAAAGTAACTACTCGTCGGGCAGTATCTTCGTGTTGCAGCTGGATGCATGGGGTGTGACACCACACATGCGCCATTTCCCGGAAATCCGTCTTTGTGCCGATCAAGGTGATACCACTGTGGTGATCACAGAAAAAATCCGTCGTGACGGACATCATACGTTCCGCCTGAACACGGTGCCTACCAAACGGGTGAAGCGGGTGTTTGGATATATCCTAGATCGG
>JBJECC010000138.1:0-10430 GCA_051870655.1 Parabacteroides sp.
AGATAGAGCTTTCGAAGTCGTGGTGCTCATCGTTCATCTCATGGATTGCCATCGCGATAGCGGCAAAGATTTCACCTGATTCCGTACCTGCATTGGCGGCTGCTATGTTGCCTTCTGCAGCGGCTGCCTTCTGTGCGTTACGTTTGCTTGCGTTGATCGCCGCATTACCGATCTGCTTGAATACCAAGAAGAGTACCAACAGACCAATGAATACAACCATCATGGCGGTAATGGTCATACCGATACCCCAAGAGTCATTCTTCTGGAAGTTTTCGATCTTCGCATTACTGTCCAAAGTAACGTTGTTTGTGCTCGGAGTCACCTTGCCCAACACCTTCCATGTTCCCTTGCCATCGACATCCAAGCCATAGCTGATGTCAGCCTTCTGGCCGGCCGGAACCGTCACCTCATCAATCAACGTCTTACCATCAGCGTCGTAAAGAGCGATGTAGTTTTCACCGTCAGGATTGAACGCAAAGTTCACATGGAACGTACCCCGCGTAGGCTGGGCGTCGATCCAGAACAATGTATGCTGACGGGGAGCGATCTTCGTCAATACATCACCCTTCGGGATCATGTATTTCGTCGGGTTGCCCTTCTCGTTGGTGAGGTAGCAACCGCGCAAATCCACCGTACCCGGCGAGTCGTTGTACAACTCTACCCAAGCATGGCGTTTGCCATAGTCATCCACGAAGTTATCCTCGTTGATGACCAATACTTCATTTAATCGGACGGAAGAGACTGACTGAGCCTTGGCACCCATGCTAAAAAGCACCATGAGCAACAGCAGGATTCCGAATTTTTTATTTGTCATATTCATTCCTTGTTTTAGGGATTACAAAGGCAGATTGTCATGTTTCTTAGCCGGGTTGCTCAGCTTCTTGGTAGCCAACTGCTGCAGGGCGCGGATGACACGGAAGCGAGTGTTACGCGGTTCGATCACATCGTCGATGTAACCATATTGAGCGGCATTGTACGGGTTGGCGAATGCTTTCGTGTATTCAGCTTCCTTCTCAGCCTTACAAGCCTTCGGATCTTCAGCTGCCTGTACATCCTTTGCGAAGATGATTTCCACGGCACCGCTGGCACCCATTACGGCGATCTCAGCTGTCGGCCATGCATAGTTCATATCACCGCGCAGGTGCTTAGAACTCATCACGCAGTATGCACCACCGTAAGACTTACGCAATGTAACAGTTACCTTGGGCACTGTTGCCTCACCGTAAGCATACAGCAACTTCGCACCGTGCAGGATCACACCATTGTATTCCTGACCTGTGCCCGGCAGGAAGCCCGGTACGTCAACCAATGTTACCAACGGAATGTTGAAGGCGTCGCAGAAGCGGATGAAACGTCCTGCCTTGCGGGAAGCGTTGCTGTCCAAGCAACCTGCCATTACCTTCGGCTGGTTGGCGATGATACCTACTGACTGGCCGTTGAAACGGGCGAAACCGACGATGATGTTCTTTGCATAGTCAGCATGTACCTCCAGGAACTCGTTGTTATCGACGATAGAGCCGATCACTTCGTACATATCGTAGCCCTGGTTCGGGTTTTCCGGAATGATCTCGTTCAGATAGTCGTCCAAACGGTCGATCGGATCCGCGCATTCTACGACCGGAGTCTCCTCCATGTTGTTCTGCGGCATGTAGCTGATCAACTGACGGATCAACTTCAGACCCTCTTCTTCTGTATCGACTGCGAAGTGAGCTACACCAGACTTTGTAGAGTGTACGCTTGCACCACCCAGCTGTTCTGTTGTCACATCCTCACCTACGATCTGTTTTACAACCTTCGGACCTGTCAGGAACATGTAGCTTGTGCCACGTGTCATGATCGTGAAGTCTGTCAATGCCGGAGAATAAACGGCACCGCCGGCACACGGACCGAAGATACCGGAGATCTGTGGAACCACACCGGAAGCCAGGATGTTGCGCTGGAAGATTTCAGCATATCCTGCCAATGCGTTTACACCCTCCTGGATACGTGCACCACCTGAATCGTTCAGACCGATTACCGGAGCACCCATCTTCATGGCCTGATCCATTACCTTGCAGATCTTCATTGCCAAAGACTCTGACAAAGCGCCTCCGAATACGGTGAAGTCCTGTGCATACACATACACCAGACGGCCTTCGATCGTACCGCAACCTGTTACGATACCATCACCCAGGAATTTGGTCTTTTCGATACCGAAGTTGGTACAACGGTGCTGTACGAACATGTCAAATTCTTCGAAGCTGCCTTCATCCAGCAACATGGCGATACGTTCACGTGCTGTATATTTGCCCTTCTTGTGCTGTGATTCGATTCTTTTTTCTCCACCGCCCAAGCGTGCTTTCTCACGAAGAGCGATAAGCTCTTTTACTTTTTCAAGCTGGTTACTCATTGTTGTTTGATTTGTTGTTAGAAATAGATGATTTTTATTTGCCCGGCATACAGAGTTCTGTCAGCACGCTGCAAGTTGATTTCGGGTGCATGAAAGCAATATCCAATCCTTCTGCACCGCGACGCGGAGCCTTGTCGATCAGTCTTACACCCTTTGATTCAGCTTCGTCCAAAGATGCCTGTACATCAGGAACGGCAAATGCGATGTGATGAATACCTTCGCCCTTTTTCTCGATGAACTTAGCGATCGTGCTGTCCTCGCTTGTCGGTTCCAGCAACTCGATCTTAGTTTGGCCTACCTTGAAGAATGCAGTTTTGACCTTCTGATCAGCTACTTCTTCAATGCTATAGCATTTCAAACCCAAAACGCCTTCATAATAAGGCAAACATGCTTCAATACTCTTTACGGCAATTCCTAAATGCTCGATATGTGTAAGTTCCATGTTGATAAGATATTAAATGATTAAGTAATATTATATTATCCTTTGCGGACAAAGTTACATTCTTTTTAGAAGAAGGAGAAACTTTTTCGGGGTTTTTTCTTTCGGTTTCGTATATTTTCGTATGCCTTACCGATCTGACTGATCGGATTGTCCCATTTCCAAGTTTCTGCATTAATGGTGGTTGTCCAACCGGAACGTATAGTCTTTCTCTCCTCTGAACAATCGGTAAATACGCACATACAGGTGTATGAGGGCGGTTGTTACCTCAAGCAGAGGAAGTGTGAACAATGGAGGTTCTTGTCCAAACATACGGGCGGCTTTGCGGAATACGATGGTTTTTGTGATCAGATGGATCAAATAGGGTACCAATAGGAATAAGCCTCCCCAATGATGATGGTAGATGCTGATAATCAAACAGAAAAGAGACGTCGCTAAATAGAGTAGCAGACCCAGTTCCTGTCCTGCATAATAGAAACGCTGAGAGCCACGATAGGCTTTTTGGGTGGCAGCTCGTGATACCTGACTCTCTTTCCAGGTGCTGAAATGGCGGAAAGATACCATTTCCGTCAGACTTTCCGGCGAGAGTTGTACTTCCGTATTCCTGGAGTCCGCTGTCTCGTTGACGAACAGGTCATCTTCACCGGCTTGCAGGTTGAGGGATCGGGCAAACCCCTTGTGCTCAAAAAATAGACTTTTCTGATAGGAGAGATTCCGCCCGCAACCGGCAAAAGGGTGTCGTTTCAAAGCAGAGGAGAGATATTCCAGTCCATGTTTGAGGTTGTCAAAGGCCACCTGCTTGTGGAAAAATCCATGATGGCTCTTATAGGCACAGAAACCTAGGACAATCCGGCTTTGGGCACTTCGATAGCCGCATACCATCGAACGGATCCAGTCGGTTGAGGCGGGTCGGCTGTCAGCTTCTGTGAACAGCAATGTCTCATAGTGGGCTGCCTTGATGCCTACCGTCACTGCCAACTTCTTCCGGCTGAGATATTTTGCATCTTCCGGGATGTAGGTGTGATACAGATGGGGATAGGTGAGGCTGAAATGTTTCAACACTTCGTCGCTCTCGTCTGTGGATCCGTCGTTGACGACAATGACCTCAAATGTCGGGTAATTCTGTGTCAATACGGCAGGTAGGTTCTGTTGCAGATTCTCTGATTCGTTTTTGGTGTAGATGACGACAGAGACTGGCGGCCATGCGGTGGGAGGGGGAGAGACCGGTTTCTGCCTCAGACTCCTCACAGGGCGTGCATAAGTGACGAGGGTATATACTAACTGAATGAGCCACAGCAGAAGTGTCACTCCGCTGAGGCTCCATTCCCAGGTGTTGAAAACAAGCCAATTCTCCATAATTACAAGGTGTCCGAGAAATAGGCTTTCGGCAATTGACGGCAGTTATATTGGGAAGCCATGATCTCTCCGTAGGCACCGGCTGAACGGAGTGCGAAGAAATCGCCCCGATGTGCCTTGTTCAGTTCTACATCTCGACCAAATACATCGGATGACTCGCAGATCGGACCTACGACATCGTAGATGTCCACCGCTTCGTCACTGCTGATATTCTCGATGCGGTGGTAGGCATCATACATAGCCGGACGGATTAGTTCGGTAAATCCGGCATCCAGGATAGCGAATTTTTTCGTCTCTCCCTCTTTGACATAAAGCACACGGGAGATGAGTGAACCGCATTGTGCCACAATGGAACGACCCGGCTCAAAATGAACCTGCTGACCTGGACGCAATTCAAGCAGCTGCTTGAAGACGGCAAAATAGTTGTCGAATGCCGGGATCGCGAGATGATTCGGATGGTAATAGTCAATGCCCAGGCCTCCGCCGAAGTTGAGGTTCTCCACCTCCAGCCCGTGTGCAGCCAGTTCCTCCTGGATCTCGTTCATGCGGATCGCCAGATTGCGGAAAGCCGACATGTCGGTGATTTGGGAGCCTATGTGGCAATGCAGACCGATCAGTTTGACATGACTCATCTGCTTGATACGTTCGAACACACCGCCGATCTGGCTCAGGTTGATGCCGAATTTGTTCTCTTTCATGCCGGTCGTGATCTTGGCATGGGTGTGAGCATCCACTTCCGGATTGATACGCAGGGCAATGGAGGCTACCTCTCCTTTGGCAGCTGCCAGTTCATGGATAATCTCCAGTTCGGCAGCCGATTCCACATTGAAGCAGAAGATATGGTTGTCCAGTCCGAGATTGATTTCCCAGTCTGATTTGCCCACACCGGCATAGACAATCTTATTGGCCGGGAATCCGGCTTCCAAAGCGGCCCGGATCTCACCGCCGCTCACACAATCGGCACCTAAACCGTTGGCGGCAATCAGTTGCAGGATACGCGGGTTGGCATTGGCTTTGATGGCGTAATGTACATGGTAGCCATATTGGCCGGCCTCTTTTTTGACCACATCCAAGGTCTGCTGGAGCAGGGCCATGTCATAATAATAGAAAGGCGTCGTCAATGCCTTGAATCGGTCGATGGGGAAGGTTCCTTTCAGCATAGTTTGTTATCGTTTTTAAGATGATGATAAAATAGGGCAGCCTGTGTTTCTCAGACTGCCCCTTGTCAATGTTTTTTATTTGTTGTTGAATAAATGATCACTGAGGGCTTGGAGTGCCTTCTGCTTGTCACTTGCCTTGACTAACAACGATACGTTGTAGTTACTGCCTCCATACGAGATCATACGTACCGGCACATCCTTCATGGCCTGCACAATGCTGGCCTCAAAGCCGATGTTGTCCCATTCAAAGTCTCCTACAACACAGACAATCACCATCTCTTCATCCACAGTGACTGTACCGTATTTCTTCAGGTCATCTACAATTTCATCCAAATGCTTACGGTTGTCAATCGTTACCGATACACCCACTTCGGATGTGGTGATCATGTCGATCGGAGTCTGGTAGTTTTCAAAAATTTCGAATACCTTACGCAAGAATCCGGTCGCCAGCAGCATACGCCCGCTCTTAATCTTGATAGCTGTGATGTTGTCTTTCGCAGCTACGGCCTTGATCTTGTTTTTCTCCATGGCGTTGGAGATGATAGTGCCGGGAGCCTCCGGCTGCATGGTGTTCAGCAAACGGACTGGAATGTTGTTCAGTTTGGCCGGCAGAATGCAGGTCGGGTGTAGGATCTTGGCTCCAAAATAGGCCAGTTCTGCTGCCTCTTCGAAGTTCAGGTTCCGTACTGGTGCTGTACCCTGCACATAACGCGGGTCGTTGTTGTGCATACCGTCGATATCTGTCCAAATCTGGATCTCTTCAGCCTGAACAGCCGCACCGATTAAGGAAGCACTGTAGTCACTGCCACCGCGCAATAGGTTGTCGATCTCTCCGTAAGCATTGCGGCAAATGAAGCCCTGCGTGATGAAGAGGTCGGCATCTTTGTGCTCGCCCAACAGTTTCAACAGCTTTTCTTTGATGTAAACAGGATCCGGTTCTGCATTCTTGTCAGTCCGCATATAGTCGAGTGCGGGGATCAGGACGGACTTGACACCACATTCGTTCAGGTACAGGTTCATCATGCCGGTTGACATCAATTCGCCCTGTGCCAAGACAACCTTTTCCTCAAACAGCGTGAACAGGTCTTTGGTAAATGTGCGGATATGGTCGAAATGAAATTTTATCAGTTCTTTGGCCTTCTGTTTGTACTCCGCTGTGCTGTACAACTCCTCTATGTGACCGAAGTACTTCGCTTCCAACTGATTGATGACTTCGTTCGCACCGTCAGGATTCTTCTTATATAAATAGTCGGAGATCTCGACCAACGAGTTGGTTGTACCCGACATGGCAGACAATACAATGATATTACGTTCCTCCGTAATCAGTTTTGCCACATTTTTCATTCTCTGTGCTGATCCCACAGAGGTACCTCCAAACTTTAAAACTTTCATTTTTCTTCTTATTCTCTATGTTGTACGTTAATGTTTTAATTCCAAATGCGCTGCAAAGGTACGAAAAATTTATTCTCGAATATCGCTCAAACCCGCATTCTCGCATTTTACGACCCGTGCCGGGTATTTATTAACTAATGTATAGTTGTGTGTCGTCATGATGACAGCCGTCCCTTGCTGGCAGATGTCATGCAGCAGTTGCACGATCTGTCCGCCTGTTTCCGGGTCTAGGTTGCCAGTCGGTTCGTCAGCCAGAATCAGGTCGGGATTGTTCAGCAGAGCCCGGGCGATGGCAATCCGTTGCTGCTCTCCTCCCGACAGCTCGTGCGGCATTTTATATCCCTTCGTCTGCATCCCCACCTGTTGAAGCACCTCTTCAATACGCTGTTTCATCTCGCTCCGTTTTTTCCAGCCGGTTGCCCGGAGGACGAAAGCCAGGTTGCTATACACGGAACGGTCGGTCAACAGCTGGAAATCCTGGAAGACGATACCTAATTTTCTGCGCAGATAGGGAATCTCTTTGCGTTTGATCTTGCGCAGGTTGTAGTCCAGCAGACGGGCTTCACCCTGCTTCAGGGGAATTTCGCAATAGAGGGTTTGCAACAGGCTGCTTTTACCGGTACCCACTTTCCCGATGACATAGACGAACTCCCCTTGATGGAGTGTCAATGTGGCGTGTCGCAACACGATATTCTCATTCCGGCATATTTCGGCATCTTTCAGTTCTAATATCAGTGTATCTTCCATAGATCTCCGTTGTTGCTTATTGATGTGTTATGCTTTATGACGCTTTTTCAACTCTTTGGCCAGATCCTCGATACGCAGTCCCTTGCTGGTCAGCAGGACGATCAGGTGATAGATCAGGTCGGATGCCTCATAGACCAACCGGTCGTCAGTGCCGTTCGTGGCCTCGATCACAGTCTCTACGGCCTCTTCACCCACTTTCTGCGCCATCCGGTTCACGCCCTTCATGAACAGGGAGGTGGTGTAGGAACCCTCCGGCATCTCCTGACGGCGGCGTTCGATGAAGTCCTGCAGATATTTCAGGAACATGATGGCCTCTTCGTTCTTCTCGCCGAAGCAGGTGTCCGCTCCCGTATGGCAGACCGGACCGGCCGGTTGCGCTTTGATCAGCAGGGTGTCGTTGTCGCAATCCACCAACACGCTGATCACCTTCAGGAAGTTTCCGCTGGTCTCGCCCTTTGTCCAGATGCAGTTGCGTGTCCGGCTGAAGAAGGTGACTTTGCCGGTCTGCATTGTCTTTTCATAGGCCTCCTCATTCATGAATCCCAACATCAATACTTTGTGGGTATCGTTGTCCTGTACGATGGCGGGAATGAGTCCGCCCATTTTCTCAAAATCTAATTTCATATCTTAATCCCTTAAATTCTCACGTTGATACCTTCCTGACGAAGATACTGTTTGAGTTCGCTAATACCTATTTCTCCAAAATGAAATACACTGGCTGCCAAAGCGGCATCGGCTTTTCCCGCTGTGAAGGCATCCCGGAAATGCTCCATGCGGCCGGCACCTCCGGAAGCGATCACCGGAATGTGCAGTTCGTCGGACAGGCGGGCCAGCGCTTCGTTGGCATATCCCTCTTTGACCCCGTCATGTGTCATGCTGGTAAAGAGGATCTCACCGGCTCCCCGCTCTTCTGCCTCATGCGCCCATGCAAACAGATCACGTCCGGTGGGAATGCGTCCGCCGTTCAGATAGCAACGCCATCCCTCAGCCTCCTGATTGGCATCAATGGCTACCACACACACCTGATTGCCGAAATGGCGGGCAATCTCTTCGATCAGTTCCGGTCGGCGAAGGGCTGCCGAATTGATCGATACCTTGTCAGCCCCGGCACTTAACAGGCGATCTACATCGGCCAGTTCGTTGATACCGCCGCCGACAGTGAAGGGAATACTCAACTTGGCGGCTACCCGTTTCACCAGATCTGTGAAGGTCTTACGCCCTTCGTGGGAAGCAGTGATGTCGAGATAGACCAATTCATCGGCTCCCGCCTGGCTGTATTGGGCACCCAGCTCGACCGGGTCACCAGCATCGCGGAAGTTCACGAAATTGATACCTTTCACGGTTTTCCCCTCTTTGATGTCCAAACAGGGGACGATTCTTTTTGCAAGCATATCTTGTTCTTTCTGTTATTCTGTAAAACGGATCAGATCTTTCAGCTGGATCTTTCCTTCGTAAATGGCTTTGCCGAAAATGACGGCCGGAATGCCGGCTTCGTGCAGCCGCTCGATGTCTTCCAGGCTGCTGACACCTCCGCTGGCAATGAGATACAGCTCGGGAAGCGCCTCACGGATCTCCTGATAGAGTTCAATAGCGGGACCCTGTAACATGCCGTCGCGTCCGATGTCGGTACAGATCGCTTTTCGGATGCCCTTCTTGTGATAGGCCTCCATAAACGGGATCAGCTCCAGATCCGTCTTTTCTTCCCAACCGCTGACAGCAATTTTCCGCTCCTTCGCATCGGCTCCTAACAGGATACGTTCGCTGCCGAACCGCTGGATCCAACTGCTGAAGCGATCCGGGTTCTTGACGGCAATGCTACCGCCTGTGACCATCTGTGCTCCGCTTTCGAAGGCAATCTCCAGATCTCCATCCTGTTTCAGACCCCCTCCGAAATCAATGATCAACGCTGTATGGCTGGCCAACCGCTCCAAGGTGCGGTAGTTGATGATCCGTCCTTGGCGGGCACCGTCCAGATCCACGACATGCAGTCGCCGGATCCCATAGTCTTCAAATTGTTTGGCCACCTCTAAAGGATCTTCGTTATACACCTTTTTGGTGTCATAGTCACCTTGGGTCAACCGGACACATTTGCCGTCAATAAGGTCAATGGCAGGAATCAGCTCTATCATCATGTCTATAAACTTAGGAAATTGCGTAAAATGGTTTCACCGATCGATCCGCTCTTCTCCGGATGGAACTGGGTTGCATAGAAATTGTCTTTGTGCAGGGCTGCGCTGAAAGGCTCGATGTAGTCTGTCGTGGCGACTGTGTAGGGATTGACCGGCACATAGTAGCTGTGTACGAAATAGACAAACGGATCGGCCGGTATCCCGGCAAACAATTCTCCTTGAATGTCAGTCAGGCTGTTCCAGCCCATGTGCGGGATCTTGTCGCTATGTTGACGCGCCACAAACCGTTTGACCTCTGTATCGAAGATGCCCAGACAGTCCGCATTTCCCTCTTCCGAATGACGGCAAAGTAACTGCATACCCAGACAGATCCCCAAAACCGGTTGCTTCAGACTGCGTATCAGTGTATCTAATTGATGGGTCTGAAGATAGTCCATCGTAGTGAACGCCTCACCTACTCCTGGAAATATTACCTTGTCTGCTTTGCGTAACGTCTCTTCTTCTGCCGTGATGACGGGTGTCACACCCAATCGTTTCAATGCATACTCCACGGAACAGATGTTCCCGGCATTGTATTTGATAATGGCAACCTCCATGCTGTTTACTTTTGTTGTTTGGCCACAAAAATAGCAATTAATCGTTAGATGACCTAATCGGATAGGCGAGTTCTAAAAAACGGGCAAAAAAAATCCATAAACTATTGCAAGTTCAAAAATAATCCCTACCTTTGCACCGCAATCGAAAGAGATGGCAATTTAATTTTACTTGGTGCGTTAGTTCAGCTGGTTAGAATACATGCCTGTCACGCATGGGGTCAC
>JBJECC010000139.1:0-10399 GCA_051870655.1 Parabacteroides sp.
AGCAGGTCAAGATAGAAATCCTCTCCATCAATAATCATTCGCTTTTGACGCTCAGCAAAGCAGAATCCATTTCCAAGTTCAAGAATGAACTGTTCCAAATGTGCGACAAGACTGTCTTCCAAGTCCTTCTAGCTATACAAGCCTTTTAACCCAGTAAATTCAAGGAAATAAGGGCTTTTGAATACTACATCAGGAGAAACAACTTTATTATCTCTAACATTGGCAAGTTCCTGTTTTACAACTTCCTCAGGCTTTGAAGACAATGTAGTACGCTCGTATAGCATTCCATCAATTTCTTTGCGAAGCTGACGAACGCTCCATCTATTGGCTGATGCCAGCGTGAAATAATAATCACGTTGCAGTTCGTCTTTCAATGGCAGTAGCTCCACGAAATGCGACCATGATAATTGTCGTGACACTGTCGCGACAATCTGCTTTCCATAATCAGCTCGTTCATTTCCAAGCACGTCGCGGTTAATTCGCTCGCCAATATGCCAGTACATCATGGTAAGCTCATAGTTGGCTGTAGATGCCACATGGATTCGCGCTTCGTCAATGATTTGACGGAGGTCAGTCATCAAATTTCCAACTACTGCGCCCATTGCTGAAATATCGGTTGACACTATTGGTTTTATCTCGTTTGCCATGATTTACTTCGTGTTAAGAGTTTCCCATTCCTTCATTATCTCGTTCATTAGCACGTTTGCCTCTTTGTTGAGTGAGGCGAGTTCTGTATGGATTTCATTCATACGCTCATGGAAATCAACGCCATCGTCTTCCACCTCGGCAACACCCACGTAGGCACCGGGGGTGAGGGAGTAGTTCTTTTCCTCAATCTCGTCGATGGTTGCTATTTTGCAAAGGCCAGGCACATCCTTGTATTCGCCTTCTATGCCGAATTTAGAGGTGAGCCATTCGCGCTGACGGGCTGTTTCAAGGCGGTCTTCGCAGTTGGCTATCATTTCAGCCATCTCACGCTCTACCTGCTTCTTCTCCTTGCGCTGGGCATTAGCCACTACACCCTTGGCTATCTGCTTTGCTGCACCAAGCTGTGCCTCTGCCTCGGTGAGGGAAAAACCTTCAAGAGCAACATCGTATTCTGCCACTAACTGACGGTATTTCTCCTGCTCTCCACGATAGAGGTACACGATGGCTTGCAGGTTGCGGAGCTGCCACTCCGTCCATTCGTTGAGCGTGCGGTCAACAACGGTATAATAGTTGCGGGCATCGATAAAGAGCACGCGATTCTTGTTCTCCAGACGCTTGGCCTTGTCGAAGAACCACAGCGAGCAAGGAAGCGAGAGGGTATAGAAGAAATTGTTGCCTACACTCACCATGACATCCACATCACCTGTCAGCACCAGCTTCTCGCGGATGTCACGATCTTTGTTGGCGCTGTCTGTTGCCGACGATGCCATGACAAAGCCGGCACGACCATGGTCGTTGAGATAGGCATAGAAATAGGAAATCCAGAGATAGTTGGCATTCATGCCACCTGCATTCACAAAGTCGCCTGTCTGCACGAACATGCCGCCCGAACCACAAGCAGGGTCAAGCATTACGCCCTGTGCTGGCTCCAGTACATTGACGAGTAGCTGCACCAAAGACTTTGGAGTGAAGAACACGCCATCGTCAGATGCTACCGCCTTGGCAAACTTACTGAGGAAGTACTCATAGATACGGCCAATCACATCGCCACCTATTTCGTCGAGTGTCTTGTTGTTAAAGATTCGGAGTAACTCACGCAGCAGCTCATCGCTGAACATGGTGTATGACTTAGGCAGAATACCCGTCAACTGTTCGCTTTGTTCCTCAACCAAAGTCATGGCGTGGTTTACCGCTTCGCCCAAAGGTTGGTCATCCGAGAGGTTTACCAGATAGTCAAACTGAGCCTCACGGGGAAGGTAGAGCGCACTCTTAGCTGCAAAGTCACTCGCTTCAAGAGGCATCACGCGACCGCCACGGCTTGGACGGTTCTTCAGCAATTCAGCTTCAACCATCTTGAAACGACTGTATGCGTATCTGAGAAACAGCAATGCCAATACCGGCATACAGTATTGGCTCGATGTCAGTTTACTTCCTGCACGAAGCAAGTCGGCCGACTCCCAAAGGTCAGCCTCGAGTTTGCGTATATTTATCTTTTCAGTCATTTTTGATGCGGTTGATAATAGGTTTCTCGTATGATTCCATATTCATTCTGACTGGATTTATTTTGCAAATATAAATATTAGAGTTGAAAACAGTTGCTGTTTATGAGCAAAATCTTCCATAGAATTAGCGAATTAGGCAAATTCAGTGGGGTATAAATCCTTGCATGACTCAAAAAGAATTTTTTTTGCAGAAAATGGAAATTCTTTTTTTATATCTTTACGCCTATATTAAAAATGAGAACGCACATGAAACGATTACTGCTGTTGCTTGGTTGGCTGACCGCCTGCTGGACAGGTCTGGCCCAACTTCCCGCTCTTCAGAAAGTGGGAGACAAAACATGTCTGATGGTGGAAGGCAAGCCCTTTGTCCTCTATTGCGGGGAATTGCACAATTCGACTGCCTCTTCGGTAGATTATATGGATCAGCACCGGGTGTTCCAGCAGCTGGCTGACATGCATCTGAACTCCGTGATTGCAACCGTATCGTGGGAGCAGTTCGAGCCGGTCGAAGGGACGTATGACTTTACCTTGACGGATGCGTTGATAGAACGCGCCGAGCAACATCACATGAAGCTGGTGCTGTTATGGTTCGGTACATTCAAGAACCCCTTTATGACCTATGCCCCCACGTGGGTCAAGAAGGATCCGAAGCGTTTCCCCCGGGCTGTCGATGCTGAGGGGAACGAACTGGAGATGTTGACGGTGTGCGATGACCGGATCCTGGAAGCCGATGCAAACGCGTTTGCCCAGCTCATGAAGCATGTGGCAGAAGTCGATCGACACCATACGGTCGTCATGGTGCAGGTTGAGAATGAACCGGGATTGCAGGGAACGCCTCGCGACTATTCGGAAGCGGCCAATCAGGCGTGGAACCGTCCGGTGCCGATGGATCTGATGCACTATCTGAAGGCACACAAGAAGCAGCTCAAACCGGATCTGGCACAGGCCTGGCAGGAACAGGGCTGCAAGATGCAGGGAACCTGGGAGGAGGTGTTTGGCAAAAGCATCACCCAGCCGGACGAGTCGGGACGAATCGTTCACTTGACAGAGCATCTGTTCACCGCCTACCATTATGCCAAAGCCTGTGACCGGGTGGCACAAGCCGGAAAGGCGGTCCATCCCCTACCCACGTTTATCAATGCTTCCGTTTTCGGCATCAACAGCCGTGGCCGCAGTCTGGGCAATGGTTGTTCTATCCCGGACTTCTTCGACATCTATCGGGCGGCAGCTCCCCACATTGACATTCTGACCCCGAACAGCTACATGCAGCAGCTGGATCAGATTGGAGCGGCCTTTGCCTGGCAGGGGAATCCGATCCTGATTCCGGAAAGCACCTTGGTGGGAGCCCGTGCGTTGTACATCATCGGAGAATATCATGCAATAGCCTTCTCGCCCTTCGGCATTGATGCCACGGCAGAAGATCATGCCAGACACCCACAACTGAAAGAGGAACAGAAACGGTTGGGACAGGCCTACGAAGCCATGCAGCAGATGGGGACCCTGTTGACCGACAAGATAGGTACGCCACAGATGCGAGGCACCTATCTCTATGCCGGACATGAAACCGACACACTGACCATAGGGGACTATCAGTTTGCATTCGGGCCCAAACGAGGTTTTGATATAGGGGCGCTGATGGCTCCTGCCGGTGGTGGATTCGCCCCGCAGAAAAAGGCCGAGCAGATTCAACAAGGAGCCGCTTTGATCATCCAGGAGAGTGCCGACGTCTTCTATTTGGTGGGTTACAACTTCAACGCAGACATCTCCTTGGCCCCCGGAAAGAAGGCCCGCTTTACGGGTATCGACAAAATCCACGAAGGTCGTTTCGAACAGGGGAAATTCATACCAGGCAGGTTGCTGAACGGAGATGAACGGAATGTGTATGTGGGACCTTCGGATGTACAGGCTCTCAAGGTAGAGATGTACCATTATTGACACCAGTTCGGTGGTAGGTGCCGGAGCGGCTTACGGTGAAGAGGCCCTGCAAGTGGCTACCACCATCAAACTGACCCGCGCACTTTGGATCATCCCCCTGGCTTTTGCCACCTCTTTCATCTTCAAGAGCAAGGGACAGAAAATCTCCATCCCCTGGTTCATCCTTTTCTTTGTATTGGCCATGGTATTCAACACCTACGTGTTGAATCTTTCAGAAACGGGTGCAGCCATGGGTTCGATCATCAATGGATTAGCCCGCAAGTCACTGACCATCACATTGTTCTTTATCGGAGCTTCGCTTTCGCGCGACGTGCTAAAGGTAGTCGGCATCAAACCTCTGATACAGGGTGTATTGCTTTGGATTGTCATCAGTCTCAGCACCCTGACCTACATCTATTGGTGCTGATTCATTCGATGAAGAGATATGCGGACAGCCGGTGCCACACATTGACACGCAAAGAGAAGTATCATAAATAGCCTATTTTACACGATCTACACCCACTGAAAAAGAAACAGGCACCTCCCATCATCGGGAGACGCCTGCATCTATGACTCTCATATTATTTTAGCACAGACATTCATTTAGTCTGCTTTACCATTCCCTTTGAGTGAACCTCTGGCAATCGGGAACGTAAAATAGGTGTCCGGGAACGGATCATTGGCCAGTGTAAAATGCCACCATTCGCATTCGTACGGCTTGAAACCATGAGCCATCATGGCCTTCTGCAAGATCATACGGTTGTCATACTGCTCCTGGTTGATGGGCCGATAGGCACCCACCGGCTGTCCGGGCAAGACATCGGGATGTGAAGCAAGACCGAAATAGTCGTAGGTACATCCCATATCGACCTCTTTTTCGGTCCGCATATCGAAAAGGGTCAGGTCAATGGTACTGCCCCGCGTATGTCCGGACCTCTCTGCCACATATTCCTGCGGTACAAGCACAGATTTGTCCAATTCGGGATAGAAGTAGGGCTTCATCAGCGTGTCTCCCTCTTCCACAGCCCATTCCATAAAGTAGTCAACAGCCTTTTGAGGACGATAACCATCAAACACCTTCAACCGGTACCCCTGCTGTACCAGATCATCACTCACCCGCTTCAACGAATCAGCAGCCTGGCGAGTGAGCAGGGCTATCGGTTCATCGTAGCCCGGTATGCTCCGGCCTATAAAATTATAGGTACCGTAATAGCGAATCTCCAGAATGACATCGGGAACGACATCCGTCAGCACCACGAACTCGGAGGAATTCTCTTCAGGAGGGACAACAATCACATCGTTCTCATCCTGACAAGAAAACAGGAGAGCAACGACCCACATCAGTCCGACCACTGTCAAAAAATTCCTTTTCATGCTATATATAATATATGTATATCGGTTATCGATCATCTCGGAGTTCCATACGCCTTGGAATAGACTGTATATTGCTCGCCTTTTCCATTGACGGCACTTACACTATATACATAATATCCCTTGAAGGTCAGTCCTTCCAGATCCTTCTCTGCAGTAGCGCCCGCAGACTTGATTTTCGAATCAGTGGCTGAAGAGTTAAAATAGCCATCTGCTGAAAGGATACCGGCAGCTGTAAAGGCAGACTTGTAGGCAGATGAAATCGTGGACATCTCTGTCAGGTCAGAAGTGGACACGGTTGAAAAGCCGGGTGTACCATAACTAACCACCTTTGAGTTATCATCATCATCACACGCCACAGTCAAACACATCATGGAACATGCCATGAACAATAAACACATCAATCTTTTTAATCTTTTCATAACTAACACTTTTTTAGGTTGATAAACAGAGCAAAATTATAAAAAACTCCATCACCCATTACGTGAATCCCCTCAAATCGGCTTCCACCACCGAAATTTTTAAACTATTGACCAAGTTTTTTACGGTTTGCACAGAAAGAGACCTCTATGCAAGCCCTGGATAGAGACACTAAAACAGATGGGCCGACAGTGTCTCCATTGCGCATAAAAGATTGATATGTGCAGATTTTAGCCACAAGATGCGGGATTTAAAGAATGTTTGATTACTTTTGCAGCTTGGTAAAGTTATGCGAACATTTTATACTATTCAAAAGAATATGAGTTTACGAATCATTGTATTAGCCAAGCAGGTTCCGGACACACGTAACGTGGGAAAAGATGCCATGAAAGAGGATGGTACCATCAACCGTGCCGCTCTGCCTGCCATCTTCAATCCGGAAGACCTGAACGCATTGGAACAGGCGCTTCGTCTGAAAGATGCTTATCCCGGCACGACTGTCACTTTGTTGACCATGGGTCCGGGACGTGCTGCCGAGATCATTCGCGAAGGTTTGTATCGCGGTGCTGACGGCGGATATCTGTTGACAGACCGTGCTTTTGCCGGTGCTGACACATTGGCCACCTCGTATGCCCTGGCCACGGCTATCAAGAAAATCAAGGATTATGACATCATCCTGGGTGGACGCCAGGCCATCGACGGTGATACGGCCCAAGTGGGTCCGCAGGTAGCCGAGAAGCTGGGTCTCACGCAGATCACGTATGCTGAGGAGATCCTGAATGTGGATGAAGCCACACGTCGTATCACAGTGAAACGACACATTGACGGTGGAGTAGAGACTGTAGAGGGTCCGCTTCCTATCGTGATCACCGTAAACGGTTCGGCCGCTCCGTGCCGTCCGCGCAATGCGAAACTGGTGATGAAATACAAACGGGCATTAGGTGCTCAGGAAAAAGCAGCAGCCGGTGCAGTCAGCTATCCGGAGCTGTATGAATCCCGTCCTTACCTCAACATCCAGGAATGGAGCGTGAAAGACGTGGACGGTGATTTGGCTCAATGCGGCCTCAGCGGTTCACCGACGAAGGTCAAGACGGTACAGAACATTGTGTTCCAGGCTAAGGAAAGCAAGACGCTGACCGGCTCGGACAAGGATGTAGAGGATTTGATTGTTGAACTGTTAGCGAACCACACCATCGGATAAGATTATGAACAACGTATTTGTATATTGCGAATTGGAAGGCACCACGGTGGCCGATGTTAGTCTTGAATTGCTGACGAAAGGCCGCAAGCTGGCCAATCAGTTGAATTGCCAGTTGGAGGCAATCGTGGCTGGCCACGCGCTGGAAGGAGTTGAAAAGCAGGTGATGCCGTTTGGTGTTGACAAGGTACATGTGTTTGATGCGCCGGGACTCTTCCCCTACACCTCTCTGCCTCATGCAGCGATCCTGATCAACCTCTTCAAAGAGGAAAAGCCGCAGATCTGTCTGATGGGTGCGACTGTCATCGGACGTGACTTAGGTCCCCGTGTATCTTCTGCCCTGACCAGCGGATTGACAGCGGACTGTACATCACTCGAGATCGGTTCTCACGAAGACAAGAAAGCAGGCAAGACCTATGAAAACCTGCTCTATCAGATCCGTCCGGCTTTCGGTGGAAACATCGTGGCTACCATTGTCAACCCGGAACACCGTCCGCAAATGGCTACGGTGCGGGAAGGCGTGATGAAGAAAGAGGTACTCGACCCGAACTATCAAGGTGAAGTGATCCGGCATGAGGTTGCCAAGTATGTACATGAGACAGACTATGTTGTCAAG
Source organism: Parabacteroides sp. (assembly GCA_051870655.1). Lineage (GTDB taxonomy): Bacteria > Bacteroidota > Bacteroidia > Bacteroidales > Tannerellaceae > Parabacteroides. The sequence goes on from JBJECC010000139.1 coordinate 7,670, forward strand.
GTGATCGACCGCCACGTGGAGAAGGCCAAACACAACCTGAAAGGGGCTCCGATTGTCGTAGCCGGCGGTTACGGTATGGGCTCGAAAGAGGGTTTCGACATGTTGTTTGAACTGGCGAAAGAATTGCATGCAGAAGTGGGTGCCAGCCGTGCCGCTGTGGATGCAGGCTTCTGCGATCATGACCGTCAGATCGGTCAGACCGGTGTGACCGTACGTCCGAAACTGTATATCGCTTGCGGTATCTCCGGACAGATCCAGCACATTGCCGGTATGCAAGATGCGGGAATCATTATCTCTATCAACAACGATGAGAACGCTCCCATCAACACAATTGCCGACTATGTGATCAACGGCACGGTGGAAGAGGTGATCCCGAAGATGATCAAATATTACAAACAGAACAGCAAGTAAAAGAGATGGCAAACTATTATACAGACATTCCGGAACTCAAGTTTCACTTGAACAATCCGATGATGGAACGTATTTGCGAACTGAAAGAGCGCAATTACAAAGATAAAGAGGAGTTTGACTACGCACCGCAAGATTATGCTGACGCTCTCGACTCATACGACAAGGTGTTGGAGATCACAGGTGAGATCACAGGTGAGATCATCGCGCCCAATGCGGAGGGTGTGGATGCGGAGGGCCCGCACTGCGCCAACGGTCGTGTAGAATATGCATCAGGCACGAAACAGAACCTGGATGCCATGGTAAAAGCCGGCCTGAACGGTATGACCATGCCGCGTCGTTTTGGCGGACTCAACTTCCCGATCACTCCCTACACCATGTGTGCGGAGATTGTGGCTGCTGCTGATGCCGGTTTCGGCAACATCTGGTCACTGCAAGATTGTATCGAGACGCTGTATGAGTTCGGTAACGAGGACCAGTACAGCCGTTTCATCCCGCGTATCTGTGCCGGTGAGACGATGTCTATGGACTTGACTGAACCGGATGCCGGTTCTGACCTGCAGTCTGTCATGCTGAAGGCTACATTCGACGAGGCCAATAACTGCTGGCGTCTGAATGGTGTAAAACGTTTCATCACCAATGGTGATGCAGACCTGCACCTGGTGTTGGCCCGTTCGGAAGAGGGGACACGAGACGGTCGTGGTCTGTCCATGTTTATCTATGACAAGCGTGACGGTGGTGTCAATGTACGCCGCATCGAGAACAAGTTGGGTATTCACGGTTCACCTACCTGCGAGCTGGTCTATAAGAATGCCAAGGCAGAATTGTGTGGCGACCGCAAACTGGGTCTGATCAAGTATGTCATGGCTTTGATGAACGGAGCCCGCCTCGGCATTGCCGCTCAGTCTGTCGGTTTGAGCCAGGCTGCCTACAATGAAGGATTGGCATACGCCAAGGAACGCAAACAGTTCGGAAAGGCGATCATCGAATTCCCGGCTGTCTATGACATGCTCTCTATCATGAAGGCAAAGCTGGATGCCGGACGTGCATTGCTCTACCAGACAGCCCGCTATGTGGACATCTACAAAGCGTTGGACGACATTGCCCGCGAACGCAAACTGACTCCGGAAGAGCGGAAGGAACAGAAGACCTATGCGAAACTGGCGGATGCGTTCACTCCGTTGGCGAAGGGTATGAACTCCGAATATGCAAACCAGAATGCGTATGATTCCATCCAGATCCACGGTGGTTCCGGTTTCATGCTGGAATATGCTTGCCAGCGTATCTACCGTGATGCCCGTATCACCTCTATCTATGAGGGTACGACACAGTTACAGACAGTAGCCGCAATCCGCTATGTCACCAACGGTGCCTATCTGGCTACCATCCGTGGCTTTGAGGCAGAGGCTTGTGCGCCTGAACTGGAGGGATTGAAGAGCACGCTGAAAGCGATGACCGACAAGTTCGAAGCCTGCATGAACCGTGTCAAAGAGGCACAGAACCAGGAATATCAAGATTTTGTGGCCCGTCGTTTGATGGAGATGGCAGCCGATTGTATCATGGGTCACCTGCTGATCCAGGATGCCACCAAGGCTCCGGAACTCTTCACGAAGTCTGCCCATGTCTATATCCATTTCGTAGCAGCCGAAGTAGAAAAGCACCACAGCTTTATCCAGGCGCTGTCAGTGGATGATCTGAAGAATTACAAGTAAATCACACCCTATTTTGGGCATATAGAAAGGGTCGGCCTACACAGATAAGCCGACCCTTTTTTATAACAGGTTATAATGCGATAATAGTCCTTATTTCCCTATGGCCTTGGCACGATAGGCACAACGGACGGTTCCTTTGATAATTCCGTTCAATTTGCCCTTATTCAGCTGGCGACGGATGGCCGATACATTGTCAATAAAGACGTGACCGGTCAAATGTTCACACTCATGCTGCACGACACGGGCTGCAAAACCGCTCAACTCCTCTTCATGCTCTACAAAGTCAGCATCCTGATATTTCACACGGATCTTTACCGAACGGGCAACCTTCTCATGGATACCGGGCAAGCTGAGGCAACCCTCCTCCATGGAGACCGTCTCCTCGCTCTTCTCCAAAAAGACCGGATTGATCATGACACGCTTGAATCCCTTGCACTCCGGAAAATCATCGGCCAACACATCGGCATCAATCACCAACAGACGCAACGACAGTCCCACTTGCGGACCTGCCAGCCCAACACCATCTGCATGATACATGGTTTCAAACATATTGGCAAGCAAGACCTTCAAATCCGGATAATCCTGGGGTACCTCTTCAGCCTCTTTCCGT
>JBJECC010000140.1:0-10396 GCA_051870655.1 Parabacteroides sp.
ATTGATTTGGAGCCGCATGGATGACAACAAAGCAAGTAAGATACATGTTTCTTTGTCCGACGCCGACATCTCCAAAGACACCGATTGGCCTCGTATGGCAAAGTTCCATGTGGATTCCAGCAAGGGCTTGTATCTTGCGTTCAAGGAACACTTAGAGCAGTATTTCAACATTTGCCTATAAGGAGTAATCGTTATGTTACACCACGGCCTTTACGAACAAGTCATCAACAACCAGCTGACCAGTGAGCTTGCGGAGATTCCGGAAGCCCGCAAGGCGGTTGCGCCCATTGATAAGGCGGAGGCCTCCAAAGTGTTGGCGCAGTACCTGGCTGACGTGGTTCAGAAAGGCCTGGATAACGTACTGGACAACGGTGGGGATATCTCTGCCCAGATCGAGCTGACCAATCAGATCGTGGACCTCATTCAAAGCACAACAAAAGAAGCTGACTTTGCTGCGCTGGGTGTTGACCAACGCGCAGAGCAGCTTCTTGCTCTTTTGCGGGATACAGATCCCCGGTTGGCTGTGGGTAAAACTGCTGCCGATTTGAGCCGCCCGGAGAGCTCCATTGCTCAGAGTTCCTTGTTCACCGGCGCTACCCATGAGCCGCAGTTATATTCCGAGCTCAAGAAAGAAATCGCTTCCGCTGACCGCATTGATATGCTGGTTTCTTTCATCAAGTGGAGCGGTCTGCGGCTTCTGATGGACGAGCTCCAGGAATTTGCCGAGAACGGCGGCGAACTCCGCATCATCACCACTTCCTACATGGGTGCTACCGATGTAAAGGCAATCGAGGAGTTGCGGAAACTGCCCAACACCCAGGTCAAGGTCAGCTATAACACGAAGACCACTCGCCTTCACGCCAAAGCGTACATCTTCTACCGCAGCACAGGTTTTACGACTGCTTATGTTGGTTCGTCCAACTTGTCCAACGCAGCTCTGACCAGCGGTCTGGAATGGAATACCAAGGTGACAAAACATGATCTGCCCGAAACTATCGACAAGATTACTGCCACCTTCGAGTATTACTGGAATGACCGTGAATTCGAGTATTACGACGAAGGTCAGAAAGAACGTCTGGCTCGGGCACTAAAAGCAGAAAAATACTTCGACACCAACAATGCCGAAGTCTACACCATGGATATTACGCCCTACTCCTACCAGCAGGAGATTCTGGACAAGCTGGAGGCCGAGCGCAAGGTCCGCGGCTATACGCGCAATCTGGTTGTGGCAGCCACTGGCACCGGAAAAACGGTTATTTCTGCTTTGGACTACAAGCGCTTCCGTAAGCAGAACCCGGAGAAGCCCTGCCGTTTGCTCTTTGTGGCGCACCGGGAAGAAATCCTCAAGCAGAGCCTGTACACTTTCCGGGCTGTGCTGAAGGATGCCAACTTTGGTGAGATGTTTGTGGGCAGCTACAAACCCGAGAGTATCGACAATCTGTTTATTACCATCCAGACCTTCAACTCTCAGGACTTTACTGCAAAGACTTCCCCCGAGTTTTATGACTACATCATCGTGGATGAGTTTCACCATGCGGCAGCTCCAACTTATCAGAAATTGCTGGCATACTATCAGCCTTGTATTCTGCTGGGCTTGACTGCTACTCCGGAGCGTATGGACGGCAAAAGCGTACTGCCGTACTTTAACAACCGCATCGCAGCGGAAATCCGCCTGCCGGAAGCCATTGACCGGAAGCTTCTGTGTCCGTTCCAGTATTTCGGTGTCACCGACACTGTCGATCTGGACACCCTTAAATGGAGTGCTGGCGGCTACGACAAGGGCGAGCTGTCCAGAGTCTATACGCTCAGCGGTGCAATGGCCGACCGACGCGCTGACCATGTTGTGTCCTCTCTTCTGAAATACGTGACCGACATTGACGAGGTAAAGGGCCTCGGCTTCTGCGTGACCGTAGAACACGCAGAATTCATGTGCCGCTATTTCAATGACCACAATATCCCGTCCATGTTCCTGACTGGTAAATCTCCCGAGGAAGAAAGAAAGACCGCCAAGCAGCGCCTGGTGGCTGGTGAGGTGCGCTTCATTTTTGTCGTGGATATCTATAATGAAGGTGTGGATATTCCCGAAGTCAATACTGTCCTCTTCCTTCGCCCCACCGAATCTTTGACCGTGTTCCTGCAGCAGTTAGGGCGTGGTCTGCGTCTGGCAGAGGATAAAGAATGCCTGACCGTTTTGGACTTTATCGGCCAAGCAAATCGAAAATACAACTTTGAAGATAAGTTCGCGGCGCTGTTGTCGCACACGACCCGCAGCGTGACCCGTGAGATTAAAGATGGCTTTGTTTCAGTCCCTAAGGGCTGTTACATCCAGCTCGAAAAGAAAGCCGCTAAGTACATATTGGAGAATATCCGCGCGTCCTACGGTAATACCGCCGGACTGGTATCTCGTGTTGCGTCCTTTACCGAGGATAGCGGCTTGGAGCTAACTCTGGCAAATTTCCTGGACTACTATCACCTGGATCCCAGGGCAATCTATAAGTTCTCGTCTTTTTCTCGTATCTGCGCCAGAGCCGACGTAATCGAGGACTTTACCGAGCCACTGGAAGACACATTGACAAAAGCATTCGCCCGGCTTGCGGTGATTGACTCCCGGCGCTGGATCTCGTTCCTTCTGGATATTCTGTCGCGGCTGGACAACGTGGATTTTGCTGCCCTGACAAATATGGAAAAGCGGATGCTGCAGATGTTCTACATCACCGTTTGGGGCAAGGCGGCAGAGGATTGGGATAGCGAAGACGTGCTGGACAACCTGTACGCCTTATCGGACAGCACCACAATGCTGGGTGAGCTGATAAGTCTGCTTCGATATCGTTTTGAGCAGATCGACTTTATCGACGAGCCGGTAGACCTTGGTTTTGATTGTCCGTTAGATCTGCATTGTACCTACACCCGAGATCAACTATTGGTGGCCATGGACTTTATGAAACCTGCCACCGTGCGCGAAGGTGTCAAATGGCTGTCGGACAAGCAGCTCGATGTGTTCTTTGTGACGCTCAACAAGGCTGACAAAGACTATTCGCCCACAACCATGTACAACGACTATTCCATTAATGAGAGCCTGTTCCATTGGCAGAGCCAAAGCACGACGGCAGAGGATTCGCCTACTGGTCAGCGCTACATTCACCATGTGGAACGCGGCAGCAAGATACTGCTGTTTGTCCGCGAGTTCAAATCTGATCGAGTAACCGGCGGCACTGAGGCATACACCTACCTTGGTACAGCAAGCTATGTCAAGCACGAAGGCTCCCGACCGATGAATATTACATGGCGGCTGGACCGCCCGATCCCGGCGAAATTCTTGAAGAAGACGAACAAACTTGTTGTTGGATAAGGAGAATATTTCATGACAGAACTCGAAAAAATTGAGCGTGCAAAAACATACATGGAGAAGTTGGCGAATGGAATTAATCCTATCGATGATACCATGGTTCCTGATGAAGATATTATAAACAATGTTCGCTTATCAAGATGTTTTTTCTTTGTATCTGATGTGCTACGTCAGATAATTGAAAATGGCGGAATCACTTCTGTTGTTGTAGATAAGAAGACCAAAAAGCTTCCGCTTTCAATTCCATTCGACAAGAGGAGCCAGTTCAACTATTCAGAAAAGCCAATCCCTGCCAGCGAGATTGCAAAACGGGTGAATGCTTTAGTTGATACGGAAAATATGAAAAAGCTTACTTATTCAGGTATCCTCACTTGGCTCACAGAGATTGGCATGATGGAATGGGCGTTGACGTCGGATGGTAAGCGCACGAAACGCCCGACTCAGATCGGCAAAGAAAGTGGTATTTCTATCGAAGATCGTATTGGAAATAAAGGTCCATATCAGGTGGTTGTTTACAACGGCCAGGCACAGCACTTTATTGTAGACAATCTGGATGCGCTCCTTGCCACTGAAAACGCGCAGGCAGAGATGCAGGGATCTCCGTGGACAAAAGAACATGATGACTGTCTCATCGATCTTTATAAAAAGTCTGTGCCAATGAGTGAAATAGCAATTACATTAAAACGCAGTACGTCCGCTATACGAGGAAGACTAAAGAAATTGGGCTTTATTGACGCACAGTAAACTTTTCAAATGACAGGAGGAAAATGCATGTCCCTAATTCGTTGCCCGGAATGTGGGAATTCAATTTCGGATAAGGCCGAAAAATGCCCTCACTGTGGGCTTCCTTCGGCATACTTTTTCTCTCTGAATGAGGCTGCCACAATCACTGCCAATGAAAATGTGGACTATAAAAACCTCCAAAACGTTCTGCTTTCTTTCGAACGAGACTATGCCAGTTTTTTCTCTTCAGAACACTATATCTCTCATCGCGATGCGCAAAGGTTGAAAGAGACATACGAAAAGTATAGCTCCAACTTGGAGAATAAACTGATTTTCCAATATGTGTGCAACAACGCATCAACTTTGCGCGTAGATGTCGACGTGCTGCGGCGTTTTCTGCGGCAGATGCAGACATTAGATGCCGACATTACAACACACAATGCTGCGTATGTAGATCGAGCTCTTGAACGGGATAAAGAGTATTTTGACAACATCTTAAAACAGATTGACCCAAACATTCAGTTGGATGAGGAACAGCGTCGAGCTGTGATTACAGATGATGACTACTGCCTGTTGGTGGCTGGCGCTGGCGCAGGAAAGACCACGACGATGGCTGCAAAGGTAAAGTATTTGGTAGAGCGAAAGTACATTGACCCAAGTGAAATCATTGTGATCTCTTATACCAACAAGGCAATTGGCGAGTTACGGGATCGTATCAACAAAGGCCTTGGCATACCTGCAAAAATCTGCACCTTCCATGCTTTTGCATACGACATTGTGAAGCAGTTTTCCGCAGAGCCTCCAGAAATCAATTTTTCTTCTCAACAAATCATCTTTGATATGTTGGAGAAGACTATCTTCCACAATAAGCAGCTCATGCGCAATCTGGTTTTGTTCTTGGGGTATTATTTTGACTTGGCAGAAGATGTATTTCAGTTCTCTGATCTGAACCAATATCACCTCTACAAATCCGCGCAAGAATTTGAAACCATGAAAAGCGGTTTGGGTGAGTACATAAAGAAGGTTGAGCAGCAGAGGACGAAAAAAACACGGACGATTACGGGCGAATATCTTCGTTCCATGCAGGAAGTGCAAATTGCGAATTTTCTCTATCTGAATGGGTTGGACTATGAATACGAGCGAGCATACCCCTTTGGCTCACCCTCTCGGAACAAAAAATACACACCTGATTTCTATATTTCGCAAGGCGAACACAGTGTGTGGCTGGAGCATTATGCTTTGAGCGAAAGTGGCTACAACAGTCTATTTACACCCCAGCAGCGTCAGAGATACCTTCGTTCTATCAGCGACAAACGGCGTCTTCATAAAGCCAGCAAGACAACACTGCTGGAGACATGGTCTTTTTATACGGATCGTCGTCCTCTTCTCGACCATCTGAAAGAAACCCTTGAAAAAGAAGGTTTTATCCTGAAGCCTCGCAATCTGGAGGAAGTTTATAAAAAGATCGTAGAGACCGGAAAAGACAAGTACATCTATAAACTAATTGTCTTTATGATGAAGTTTATCGAACAGTATAAGACGACCGGATATGATGAGGGCGGCTTTGCCATTTTGCGAGAGAAAACCGATAACCCAAGAACGCTCCTTTTCTTGGATATTGCAGAGCAGGTATACCACCATTATCAGTCTGTTCTGGAACAGCGAAATCAAATCGATTTTGCTGACATGATCAATGATGCACATTTTTATTTGCAGGAAATCGAGCGTCAGAACATTTCTCTTCCCTACAAATATATCATTATCGATGAGTTTCAAGATATTGCCCGACAGCGCTTTAATTTGACCAAACGGCTGTCGCAGATTACACAGGCAAAGGTTGTAGCGGTTGGAGATGACTGGCAGTCTATTTATGCCTTTTCTGGGTCTGACATTACTCTGTTTACACGTTTCTTAGAGCTAATGGGAGCTGGAACTGAGTTAAAAATCACACATACCTATCGAAACTCTCAAGAGCTAATCGATATTGCAGGAGGATTTGTCCAACGAAATTCCACACAGATCCGCAAGCAATTGATCTCCCCCAAACACCTTGAAAACCCAATTGTACTCGAAGTGTTTGATGATAGCGTGAAGCCTATGGAGCAGCTTGCCAATACAGTTGAAACGATTATTGGCGATATTCTGACAGAGTATGGAGACCAAAGCTCGATTTTGTTAATTGGACGCTATAACTATGATATGTATAAGCTTTATCGGACAAATCGTTTTAGTGAATTGCCCGGAGGTCTTGTTAAAAGCGAAAAGTACCCTAACGCAAAAATCACATTCATGACTGCGCATAGCTCCAAGGGGCTTGGATACGATAATGTAATTCTGATTAACATGTTCGAGGGGAAGTTTGGGTTCCCATGTCAAATCGAGGATGACCCGATCATTAAGTTGGTCACATACGAAGATAATAGTATGCCTTTTGCCGAAGAGCGCCGTCTATTCTATGTGGCAATGACACGAACAAAAAATCGGGTTTATATTGCTGCGCCAAAAACAAAACCCTCCAGATTCCTGGTAGAACTCATCAAAGATTTCAACATCCCGCACAACGGAGACCTCAACATGCAGGTTGTTGACCTATTTAATTTGCGCTGTCCTATCTGCGGTTTCCCACTGAAATATGAGTTTAACAAAAACTATGGGCTGAATCTCTGGATTTGCACCAATGAGGCAGAGCTTTGTGACTTTATGACCAACGACAGAGTACACATGCATGATATTCTGAAATGTCCCAAATGTGCAGATGGTTATTTGATTGTGAAGAAAAATCCCAAAAATGGAGACATTTTCTATGGCTGTACAAATTATTTCAACGAAAAGGAAAAATGTACGAACATGGTACCGTTGGAAAATGGTCTGCCGCCGCAGCAAGGGAGATAAGCAATGAAACAGATAATATACAATAAGCTTGTTCGTGATCAAATTCCTGAGATTATCGAATCATCTGGCAAAAGATGCACAGTAGAAATCCTTTCTGACAAAGACTATCTCCGCATGGTAGATGCTAAGTTGGATGAGGAGCTTGCTGAATATCACAAGGATCAGAACATCGAAGAACTGGCAGATCTGCTCGAAGTAATCTATGCAGCTACCAAAGCTCGTGGTTATAGCATAAAACAGTTGGAAGCTGTCCGTGCTGAAAAAGCAGTTAAGCGAGGAGCCTTTGACAAAAAGATTCTTTTAAAATCTGTTTTTGATCCAAATCAATGTAGCGATTTGGTGACATTGATTCTCCAAAATGAGACGGAAATTCTAAGCCAATTTGATGGCAAAATGATGGACACCTATCGTTGGCTTCAAGAGCAACTTCACCAAAGAAATGTGTCCACAGATCCGGAGTATCGAAGGAAGTTTTCTGGTTATTATAAAATGCGATTTGTCTCACAGGAATACCGCGAAGCATTCTTCAACCTCTTTGAAAAACTGAAGAATGAACAAGCTCCTTCTTTTAGAGCGGCTTCGTATGCTCTTTATGAAGTGGACCGGAAGCATGAGTTCTCGTTTATTTCAAAAATGCTACATACAATTGATCCGCACAGGCCCATTTATGATAGTCAAGTGTGTGAAGTGTTGCGCCTCCAGCATTATCAGCGGCAATCCTTTGAGGAGAAACTCCAGCAAGACGAAAAGGCACTGGCTCGTATCTCTGCGGCTTATGAAGAAATGTCTTCTTCTGAACAGATACAAAAAATGTTGGTCAAAATGGATGCGTTCACACAGGGCTACCGTATGTCAGATGAAAAGAAATATGATTTTATTCTCTGGGCTCTCGGGGGAATAATGAAGAAGAGGTGAAAATATGCCGACTTATCATTCTGCTTCGGGTAGTGCTGCGGAAGACCTGTTTATAGAGCTGTTCAGCGAGACCTTCGGGGCAGAGAAGGCCGGATATCTCTATTCGCAGTACCACTTCTATGATATATATCAAAATAGCCGCTACGCGGACTTCGTTTTGGAAAACGGTGCTCGACGAGTAGCCATTGAGATCGATGACGAGACTTCCCACAACAAAAGTCTTGTGGCATCCAACAAATTCTATGATGATCTGTTGAAGCAGAATAGCATGGTCTATCTGGGCTGGGATGTATATCGTTGGGCAGTACGGCAAATGCAAATACAACCGGAAGCTGTGAAAGATGAGCTGCGGGTATTCCTCGGCAGTCATCCTCAATTTAAGGAAATTGAGGACTATCTCCCTCAGCAGCGAGGCAAGGCTTTGGACGGCTCCAATCTGGAGCTGAAAAAACACCAGATAGAAGCACTAAAATCGTTGCAGGCCATGCGAGACAACAATGAGACGATTGCTCTTTTGTATCACGCAACCGGCACCGGCAAAACAGTGACCGCCGTCAAGGACGCCAAGAGCTGTGGCGGCAGGACCTTGTTCCTCGCTCACACTCAAGAGCTGGTCAACCAGGCCACTGAGGCTTTCCGAAAACTGTGGCCGAGCGCCACGGTTGGCCGATACATGGAGAGCATCAAACAGCCACATGCCCATGTGGTCTGCGGCAACGTTCAGAGCGTGGCGCTGCATTTGGACAGCTTCAAAGACAATGACTTTGATTATCTTATCGTAGATGAGGCCCATCACGCCGCAGCGGATACATACCAGAAAGTGCTGTCCTACTTCAAGCCATCGTTCACACTCGGCCTGACAGCTACGCCGGAGCGCACGGATGATAACAAGGTCATTCTGGATATCTTCAAAAATACCGCGCACAAACTGGACATTCAGACCGCGATTGAGATTGGCGAGCTGGTACCCATCCGCTGTATCCGCATCCACACCAATATCGACCTGACCAAGGTACGCTTCAACAGCGTACAGTACAACATTCGGGATCTCGAAAGCAAAATCTATGTCCCCGAGCGCAACTGCCTGATTGTGGACACCTGGCTGAAATACGTGCGAGATAAGCGCACTGTCGTATTTTGCGCTTCGGTGAAACACGCCGAACAGATTGCCGAATTGTTTCAGGAAGCCGGAATCAACGCAGCTTCCGTTTCCGGCGGCATGAAACAGTCGGAACGCAAAGAGTTTCAGGACAAGTTCGTTAATCGGGAGATTCAGGTGCTCTGCGCCTGCGACCTGCTCAACGAGGGCTGGGACTGCCCGGAGATTGAAGTGCTGTTCATGGCCCGCCCCACCATGTCTAAGGTTTTGTATACCCAACAGTTGGGGCGTGGAATGCGGCTCTACCCAGGCAAGGAAAGTCTGATGGTCTTTGATTTTGTGGACAATGCCAGCCAATACAATATGCCGCAATCACTCCACCGTCTGTTCAAGTTGAAAGAGTACAAGCCCGGACAGTTGGCCGTAGCCCCTGGTGCGCAAAAGGCAGCAGAAGCGGAACTCTACGCTCGCGGTGAAAAGCCGGAAGCTCTCATTGACTGGCCTGTGGATGCTACCGACTATGAGTTGGTGGATATCTTCAACTGGCAAGAGGAAGCCGAAGGCATGGTCTCCCAGATGGAGTTTGTCCGCCGGGTGGATGTGCAGACCGAAACCATCGAGCGGTATGTTCGGGAAGGCAAACTGGTACCAGATCTGGTGGTTCCCATGAGCGAACACCGTACCTTCAAATACTTTAAAGAGGAGACTATTGAGAAGTACGCCCAACAATATGGTTGGACGCTCATTGACGACTCCAATCGCAAGGACATGTTCATGGACATGATCCGGCAGATGGATATGAGTTACTCTTATAAACCGGTGCTGATTAAGGCAATCCTGCTCTATGCCGATGAGAAGGGCCGCATCAAGCTGGACGATATTGTCTCCTATTTCCGTTCTTACTACGAGGGACGCCGCACGTCCGGGCTGCCTGTGGAGAAGAAAAACAGTATCTTCGCCAAAGGTGGCTACACTGACAAAGAAGCGGAGCGGAATATCCTTGCAAATCCCTTTAAACGTTTTGAGGACATGCAGATGCTGCGGCACACCAAGACTTTGGGCATTGTCCAAGTAGATGGGGCAGTGTGGACGCGGCTGAGCAACAATGAAAAGGCAGAAATTGAAGCGATTTGCAATGAGAAGCTCGATAGTTACTACGCCCGCTTGAAATGATGCGGGGTGTAGCTAATCCGCGAGCCCGCTCCAATGGCAGTCACAACCTAAAACGGCGGCTGAAATGTATCATTTTAGCCGCTGTTTTTCTGCAATGAGCAATTCGAACCCATCTCCGATGGACATACCCTAATCGATTTCGCGTCCGGTGTCCGCTTCGCGTGAACGGGGATAAGATTTTACGGATCTTTCTAAAAAGTTTCAGTAGCTATTCCCGCAGACTTGTGGTATGTGTTTGTACTGAAAGG
>JBJECC010000141.1:0-10390 GCA_051870655.1 Parabacteroides sp.
TTTTTATTCGTTGGATGTCAAATTAGCCACTGATTTCTGCACATTGAATTATGTTCGGATTATCAAGAATTTCAGACAAGAGGAACAACGACTGTTAGAAGAAGAAGCGAAAAAAAATGATTAACGATATACTGCGGGGATTGGCCTATTTTGTAATTTTTGTCTTGGTTCAGGTGTGGGTGCTGAACAACATCCATTTTCTCCGTATTGCCACGCCTTTCCTCTATCTTTATTTTATTTTAAAATTACCGGTTGGATTAACGCCAACCAAGACAATTTTTCTCTCTTTTGTCGTGGGGCTGGTAATTGATGCTTTTGGCAATACACCGGGAATGCATACGGCTGCCTGTACATTGGCTGGTTTTTTACGTGCACCGCTCATTGAACTTTTTTCTGGTAAAGAGATTCCGGAAGGGATGTCTCCTTCTTATCGGACATTGGGTTACGGTGGTTTTTTACGTTACATTTTCACATTTGTACTCATTCACCATGTGGCTCTTTTCCTTTTGGAGTCATTGACGCTGTTTGATCCCCTCTTTTTGCTCATCCGGATCGTGGCAAGCGGTCTGATGACCACACTGTTGGTGGCTGTAGTCGAAGCTTTTAATTTAGAATCGCAGAGCAGTGAAGAATAATGAAGAATAATCCTTTGAAATATACATTGGAGAATCGCCGTTTTGTCATTGGAGGGGCTGTTATTGTCGTGGTGTTGATTTTCATCATCCGTCTTTTTATGCTCCAGATCGTTGATAGTGACTATAAAGAATGGGCAGACAGTAACGCTTTCTTGAAGAAGACACTCTATCCATCTCGTGGATTGATTTATGATCGGAACGGAAAGTTGTTGGTTTATAATCAGCCCGCTTATGAGGTGATGATGATTATGCGAGAGGTGCAGCCTTTTGATACGCTCGATTTTTGTCACATTTTGGGTATCACAAAGGAACAGTTCATTAAGCGGGTGGAGGATATTAAAAATCGTCGTCTGAATCCCGGTTATTCATCTTATGTACCGCAGGTATTCATGAACCAACTTTCCGCGCAGGAGTATGGAGTGCTTCAGGAAAAGCTCTATAAATTCCCTGGTTTCTACATTCAGAATCGTACCAATCGGGAATATGAATATCCGTATGCAGCCAATGTGTTGGGATACATAGGTGAGGTTAACAAGAAAGATATTGAGAACGACAGTTATTATGTGCAGGGAGATGATTCAGGACGCTCTGGTGTGGAACGCTCCTATGAACAGGCGTTGCGTGGCGTAAAAGGTGTAGAGATTCTGTTGCGCGATGCCCATGGACGTATCAAGGGAAAATATGATGAGGGGAAACATGACCAAGTGCCTGAATCAGGAAAAAATCTGAAACTTGCCATTGATATAGAATTACAAGCGTATGGTGAACAGTTGATGCAGAATAAGTTGGGTGGCATTGTCATGATTGAGCCGGCCACGGGAGAGGTGCTTTGTATGGTGTCGGCTCCCTCCTACGATCCCAGTCTGTTGGTGGGCCGTAAGCGAGGAAAGAATCACTTGATGTTGCAGAAAGATCCTTCCAAACCGTTGTTCGACCGTCCATTGATGGCACAGTATCCGCCTGGCTCCACCTTCAAACCCACACAAGGGCTGATTTTCCTGCAGGAGGGTGTGATTACTCCGGAGACCCGTTACACGTGTGCATATGGATATACGTTTCGGGGCGGTAAGCCTGCCTGTCATGGACATCCCTCTCCATTACCTTTGACAGGTGCTCTTTCTACATCTTGTAACTCTTTCTTTCCGTGGGGATTGCATGATATGTTGGACAATCGTCATCGTTATCCGAGTGTACAGGAGGCGTTTAACGTATGGAAAGACCACATGGTTTCCATGGGGTATGGATATAAATTAGGAATTGACTTGCCGGGGGAGAAACGTGGTTACATACCTAACAGCAAGACGTATGATAAGGTGTATCGGGGTCGCTGGAATTCCAGTACGATCATTTCTATTGCGATCGGTCAGGGAGAGATTTTGGCTACGCCATTGCAGATCTGTAATCTGGCTGCCACAATTGCCAATCGGGGGTATTTCATTACGCCTCATGTGGTCAAAGAGATTCAAGATACTCCGCTTGACACATTATATACCAACCGTCGCTATCCGACCATCGATTCTCATTATTATGAGTATGTGGCGGAGGGTATGCGTGGTGCCGTGGTGGGTTCACCTTATGGAGCTACCTGTCGGGGTGCCAATCTTCCGGACATTGAAGTGTGTGGAAAAACAGGAACAGCCGAGAATCCACATGGCAAGGACCATTCCATTTTCATGGGATTTGCACCCTATCATGATCCTAAAGTGGCCATTTGCGTTTTTGTGGAGAATGCCGGTTTCGGGGCCACTTATGCTGTGCCTATTGGTCGGCTTATGATTGAGAAGTATCTGAAACGGGAAATACCTGAATCGGATAAGCTTTTGGAAGAGGCTATGATGAATACTGTAATATTACCGGGATATGCGCAACAGAAAGAATGAATTGTGGAAATCAGTCGATTGGTTTACTATTCTGCTCTACGTATTCATGGTAACGGTGGGCTGGTTCAGTATTTGCGGCGCCAGCTATGAGTTTGAGACGGCAGGGTTGTTTGATTTGTCCAGTCGTCCCGGTTCGCAGTTGATGTGGATTGGTACCTCATTGGTGCTCATCTTTGTCATCCTGATGCTGGAAAGTGACTTTTTCGAGGTGTTTGCCTATCTCATCTATGCATTTATCATTATCTTACTGGTTATTACTATTTTTGCTGCACCTAACATTAAGGGTTCTCACTCTTGGCTCGTATTGGGGCCGATTCGGTTACAACCAGCAGAGTTGGCCAAATTTGCTACGGCGCTGGCCGTGGCAAAGTTTATGAACAGCTATGGATTTGTATTGGGTACCTTGAAGAATTTCTCTATTACACTGGGGCTTATTTTCTTGCCTATGATCTGTATTTTCCTGCAAAAAGAGACTGGTTCTGCATTGGTCTATCTTTCTTTTTTTCTGATGCTTTATCGGGAGGGAATGTCAGGCTATTTTTTGTTGGCGGGTGTCTGTGCTGTGCTGTTCTTTGTCGTGGAAATGAAGTTTGCCGATCTGTTTTTCGGTGAAACGGCAGCAGGGGAGTTTCTGGTTTCGATGATGATTCTGTTCATTACATGGATTTTGGTCTATGTGGAACGGAAAGACAAGCAAACGATTCATCGTCTGCTTGTCATCACAATTGTGGCATTTGCTGTAGGTGGTATTGTCGCTTGGTTCCAGCCTTTAAATTTTGTGTGGATTGCTATGGGTGTGTTGGGTGTGACGGTGTTGTATCTGTTCTATCTCTCCTTTCACCTGTGGATTTGGCATTATGTATTGATTGGGCTGTTCGCCTTGACCTCACTGGGTTTCCTCTTTTCTGTCAATTATGTCTTTAACGATATTCTGGAGCCGCACCAGCAGGTGCGTATCAAGGTTTCATTGGGTCTGGAGGATGATCCAAGTGGTGCCGGTTATAATGTGAACCAGTCAAAAATAGCGATCGGTTCGGGTGGATTGACAGGAAAGGGGTTCTTGAATGGAACACAGACCAAGTTGAAATATGTGCCGGAGCAGGACACCGATTTCATATTCTGTACAGTGGGAGAGGAACAGGGGTTTGTAGGTTCCGTAGCCGTCCTTCTGTTGTTTTGTGTGTTTATTCTGAGGCTGATTGTGTTGGCTGAACGGCAGGATAATACATTCGGGCGAGTCTATGGGTACAGTGTCGCCTCCATATTTTTCTTCCATTTGGCTATTAATGTCGGCATGGTAACTGGTCTGACACCAGTCATCGGTATTCCGTTACCCTTCTTCAGCTATGGAGGCTCCTCCTTGTGGGGATTCACAATCCTGCTATTTATTTTTCTGCGTCAGGATGCTTCCCGGAAGGAGCGTTGACATGGCTTCTTTGAACGCGGAATCCAATTTCTTGAATGCCCGGGAGACAATCCTTTCTCATTCCTTGGCGGAAACTGAAGGTATATTGTCCGGAATGGGGGAAGTGGTACATCTGCCTGACTGGGAAACGGGAATGGAATAGGGAGATTCCCTTACCATACCATTTCCCATATTCATCTGCCAACATACATTCGAGTGTGTCGGTCTGGAGCGGTCCGATAGGCCGTTCCTCTTGGCAGAACACCCATAAGTTCTGATAAGGATATAAATTGTTGTTTCGGATTTCGAAAAGCAGGTCGTAAGGCTGTTCTATATCCGTCACTTCAAAGGTAAAATAATAGGTCTTGTCCTTCTCCCATTCACATTGTTCAATCGCTTGATATTGTTCATAAACGACCTCTTGCTCGCAGGAGAAGAACAGGACTAATAAACCGATAAACCATCCGTTACGCATTTGGTTTCTCCGTTTTGTTTTCGTTGTCTATTGTCGGTTGTGGAGTCGGTTGCTTAGAGACCGGCTTTTCGTTGCTTCGTTTCTCTTTTGCCGGCTTATTCTTAGGCTTGTTGTTCCGACTGTTGTTGGTATTCCCGTTAGGCGTATTATTCGGATTGCCGTTGCTGTTGGAATTATTATTGTTGGAGGCATTTTTAGGAACCTTCGGAACCTTATGAGCTTGTGGCTCTTTAGGTTGCTTCTCCTTTACAGACAGCTTGTTCTCTTTGCCCTCTTTCGGTTCCGCTACAGGTTCTTTGCCACTGGCTTCTGCTTCGCTTTTGGCAGCTCCTGCTGTTCCCGCAGCACCTCCATTGTTTTTTTTCTTTTTCTTCTTTTTCTTGACCGTGTCAAAACGCGTGATGTCCTGTCCCAAGATATCCTGTGCATCCCGTTTGGGAGGTTCGGGTTTGGTATCGCCTTCCAATGCGATGGGTTTGATGCCCTTTTTGTTCATGTTGATCACATCGAATGCACGTGAGGCAGGGATTGTCACCAAATTGGCAGCGATCTGTTTGTCTGTCGAATAGGTGATTTCCTTCTTGAAGATATCGGTCTTGAAGTGGTAATATGTATTATCTTTCGTTTCCAGAATAATCTCGCGCGACGGTAACCGTTTCTGAGCCTCCACATAGGTGTCCACTTCAAAGTTGATACAACACTTCAACTTGGCACATTGACCTGCCAGTTTCTGCGGGTTCATGGAGATGTCCTGATAACGTGCCGCCCCTGTTGCTACTGAGATGAAGTTCGTCATCCAGCTGGAACAACATAACTCGCGTCCGCAGGGACCGATGCCACCGATACGACCCGCCTCCTGTCGTGCACCGATCTGTTTCATTTCGATACGCACACGGAATGCTTCGGCCAACACTTTGATAAGCTGTCGGAAGTCCACCCGTTCGTCTGCGATGTAATAGAAAATAGCCTTGTTGCCGTCTCCTTGATACTCCACATCGCCGATTTTCATGTTCAGCCCTAAACTGGCTGCAATCTGTCGTGAGCGGATCATGGTGTCATGCTCTTTGGCTTTTGCCTCCTCGTATTTTTCAATATCATTCGGTTTGGCTTTCCGATAAACCTTTTTGGGTTCTATACCGTCGAATCTCACATTGTTTTTCCGCATCTGGAACAACACCAGTTTGCCTGTCAGTGTGACGGTTCCTATGTCGTGACCTGGGGAAGCTTCGACAGCCACGATATCACCCTTTTCAAGCGGCAATTTGGAACTGTTGAGGTAGTATCCCTTGCGTGTGTTTTTGAATTGTACTTCTACGAAGTCCGTTGCCTGAGCCGAGTCTGGCACGTCACAAAGCCAGTCGTAGGTATTTAATTTTGTATTTTGACGTTTGCTGCATCCTTTGCTGTTCATGCAGCATCCGTTTTTATTCAATTTAAAATCCATATAAAGTTGAATGAATAGTTTCAACTGACAAAAGTACAATAAAAAAGTGAGATGTCCGGTCTCGTTCAAAAGATTGTTTTTCCTTAGTTTCACTGATGGATTGGAAAACTTGAAAATATCTTTGTACCTTTGCACACCGAACAAATTTGAAAGAAAAGGAAAAGAAATGATGAAGAGAATAGGTTTTTTTCTATTGTTTGTGACGTGTGTATGGGGCCGTGTAACTGCGCAATCCAATTCTATATTGACTCCTCCAATCATGCAGCAGTCCTTGGCTGAGGAACCGCAAGATACAGTGCCCGTATTGGAAGTGTTACCGGAGGACTTGGATAAAATACCTGATCTGCGAGTGCAGTTGGAGCGTTCGAATGCAAGCTATTCCGTGCCGAAGGCTTTGAATGAACATTTGCAGGAGTTGTTTTCGGATGATCAGTTTAAGCTCTCGGAGGAGGCCCTTTATTGGGTGAACTGGCATCGGGATGAATCAACGGTGATACCCTCTTATATGTCGTTTAAGGATACGATGATCGTTAACCGCCTTTTCCTGCCGTTGTTGTTCAAAGGAGAACGGTTGCCTCATAATTTGACATTCTATAATCTGGATACTTTGTATCATGCTACAGCCTATGATCATCTCTATAAGCCGGATCCCTTGTTTGAAGACCTGACGCGTATTGACACTGTCCAACAAATGGCTCTGCGTTATGTGGAGGAACATGAGCCGACGGCATTCCGCTATACATATCACGATCTTCCCGGTGAAACCATCAAGCTGGAAGAGATTCAGAAGAATATTCAAGAGGAGGATGTGAAACTGAAGGTGCAGAATGATGCTAATTTTGAGGAGGTAGAGACACCTGTCAAGTTTATTCCGGAGCGTCGATATTGGACCTCCAGTTTCGAGAGTACGGTCCAGTTTGCACAAAACTATATTTCGTCCAACTGGTATAAGGGTGGAACGAGTACCTTGAATCTGACCAACCGTCAGTATTTCGTGTATAATTATGAGAAGGACAAAGTGCAGGTAAAGAATGAATTGGAGTGGAAAACCAATGTATATACGGCACCGAAAGATACATTGCGTAACTACAAGATCGGTGACGATGTTTTACGTTTGCATAGCAACTTTGGTTTCAAGGCGTACAGTAAATGGTACTATACGTTCGACTTTACTTTCCAGACTCAGATTTTCAGTAATTTTGCAGAGAATACCAACAACAAACTCGCCTCATTCATGTCACCTTTCAGCATCAATGCCGGTCTCGGTATGAAGTATGATCTCAGCAAGACTTTTTCCGGCAAGAAACACAAGAAGGTGACTTTGTCGGCCAATATCGCACCGGTGTCTTATACATATATGTATAGTACTTCGGATGATATTGATTGGGGACGTCACGGTTTTGAGAAAAATGCTTCAGGTGAATACAAACACACATATAGCAAATTTGGTTCGACTGTCAACGCTACGCTCAATTTCCAGTTCAACCGGAATGTGAGCTGGTATTCACGTTTCTACTACTTCACCAGCTACGAGCGTATTTTGGGTGAGTTTGAGAACCGATTGACCATGGCCATCAGCCGTTTCTTCTCGACAACCATCTCTTTGAATCTGCGTTATGATGACGCCGCACAGAAGTCAGATGATTGGAACGGCTTCTTGCAGGTGAACGAGTTGCTCAGTTTCGGTTTTAATTACAAATGGTGACAGACGTTTATCTCTCATATGCAAAAAACGAAGGGAAGAGCATACGTAATAAATAAATTATAGTTACTTTTGCCTTGATTTTGCAAAGTCTAGTTTACAAACATGAGTGAAAGCATAAATCATAGCGGTATAGTCCAGCGTATTACGGAAAACAGTGTGTATGTCCGGATCGTCCAGCAGTCGGCCTGTTCGGGTTGCCACGCCAAGTCAATGTGTTCCGCTTCAGAAACGAAGGAGAAGATCATTGAGATTCCCGATACTTCTGGGGAGTACAAGGTCGATGAGCCGGTTGAGATCATAGGAAGAGCCACAATGGGGTTGCAGGCAGTTTTGTTAGCCTTTGTGGTGCCGTTGGTCGGTGTAGTGGCTGCGATTGTGGTCGGTTCTCTTCTTGCATGGAAAGAGACGTTCAGTGGGTTAATCGGTCTGATACTTTTAGTGGTCTATTACTGCCTTTTATATCTCTTCCGCGAACAGCTGAAGAAACGATTCGTATTTACATTGCAAAAACTAAACTGATAAAATATCATGATTGTAATTGCTGTTATTTCATTAGGAGCGATTGGAGCCATCGGTGCAGTTTTTCTGTACGCCGCGTCCAAAAAGTTCGAAGTGCACGAGGATCCGCGTATTGCGCAAGTGCAAGAAGTGTTGCCAGGTGCCAACTGTGGCGGATGTGGTTACCCGGGCTGTGCTGGTTTCGCCGGTGCTTGTGTCAAAGCTGAATCATTAGACGGGATGCTGTGTCCTGTTGGTGGAGCGCCTGTGATGGCGAAGATTGCTACTATTCTGGGAAAGGAGGCTGCTGCTGCTGAGCCGATGGTCGCTGTAGTCCGTTGTAATGGAACCTGTCAGGCTCGTCCGCATACAAATCGCTATGATGGTACGAAGAGCTGCGCCATTGCTTCTACATTGTATGGGGGAGAAACAGGTTGTACATTTGGTTGCTTGGGTTATGGAGACTGTGTCAAGGCTTGTAACTTTGATGCGATCCGTATCAATCCGGAGACCGGATTGGCCGAAGTGGATGAAAACAAATGTACTTCGTGTGGGGCTTGCGTCAAGGCTTGTCCGAAGAGCGTGATCGAATTGCGGAAGAAGGGACCGAAGTCTCGTCGTATTTTCGTAAGTTGTGTGAACAAAGACAAGGGTGCTGCTGCGCGCAAGGCGTGTGCCAATGCTTGTATCGGTTGTGGCAAGTGTGCCAAGGAATGTGCATTCGAGGCAATCACCGTCACAAACAATGTCGCTTACATTGACTATACGAAGTGTCGTATGTGCCGCAAGTGTGTGGCTGCCTGTCCTACGGGAGCAATACATGAGCTGAACTTCCCGCCTCGTAAGGAAGCTGCTCCGAAGGTAGATGCTGCTACGGTGAAGCCGGTGACTCCGAAACCTGCTGCTGCACCTCAGGCAGAAAAGTCTGTGGCTCAATCTGAAGTGAAACAAGAAACAAATCAAAAATAAATAAACTCAAATCTTATGCTAAGGACATTTCGAATCGGCGGAATTCATCCACCCGAGAATAAACTGTCTGCCGGTAAAAAGATTACCGCAATTGCTGCGCCTAAACAGGTGATCATTCCGTTAGGACAGCATATTGGAGCCCCGGCTGTGGCTGTTGTCAAGAAAGGGGATGTCGTAAAGGTCGGTACGCTGATCGCCAAGGCGGGAGGCTTTGTGTCGGCTAACATCCATTCTTCGGTATCCGGCAAAGTGAATAAAATAGATAATGCGTTGGATGCAAGTGGATACAAGCGTCCGGCTATCTACATTGATGTGGAAGGTGATGAGTGGGAAGAGGCAATCGACCGCTCAGAAACTGTAGTGAAAGAGTGTGCACTCTCTTCGAAGGAGATTATCGACAAGATTGCGGCAGCAGGTATTGTCGGTTTGGGTGGTGCTACTTTCCCTACACAGGTGAAGTTGATGCCGCCTCCCGGTAACAAGGCTGAGATTGTCATTATCAACGCAGTGGAATGTGAGCCCTATTTGACTTCTGACCATTCGTTGATGATGGAGAAGGGTGAGCAGATTCTGGTGGGTGTCTCTTTGCTGATGAAGGCTGTGAATGTCAACCGTGCTGTCGTGGGTATTGAGAACAACAAACCGGATGCGATCGCTCACATGCAGAAGTTGGCGGCTGGATTCAAGGGCATTGAGATTATGCCGTTGAAGGTACAGTATCCGCAAGGAGGTGAGAAGCAGTTGATTGATGCGGTAATTCGTCGTCAGGTGAAGAGCGGAGCTCTGCCTATCTCAGCAGGAGCTGTCGTACAGAATGTAGGAACGGCCTATGCTGTCTATGAAGCGGTACAGAAGAATAAACCGTTGGTAGAACGTGTCGTGACGGTAACAGGTAAGGCCGTAGCCAATCCTTCTAATTTCTTGGCACGTATCGGTACACCGATTCAGGTGCTGATTGATGCCGCTGGTGGTGTACCCGAAGATACGGGTAAGATTATCGGTGGCGGACCTATGATGGGTAAGGCGTTGATCAGTCCGGAAGTCCCTGTAACGAAAGGTAGTTCAGGTGTCTTGTTGATGAAGAAAGAGGAATCCGTACGGAAAGAGTCAAAGGATTGTATCCGTTGTGCGAAGTGTGTCAGCGCTTGTCCGATGGGCTTGAATCCGGCATTCCTCGTACGTTCTACACTCTATAAACGTTGGGATCTGGCTGAAGAGGATCATATTCAGGATTGCATTGAGTGTGGTTCTTGTAGTTATACCTGCCCGGCCAATCGTCCGTTGTTGGACAACATCCGTGTAGGAAAAGCTAAGGTGATGGGAATTATTCGTTCAAGAAAGTCATAAATGTAAGAGCAATATGGAAAATTATTTATACG
>JBJECC010000142.1:0-10339 GCA_051870655.1 Parabacteroides sp.
ATGGGACCAGTCGCTGCTTCACTCAAAGTGAAAACATTAAACGACAGTCCCTAATGTAAGGTACATAATCCAACCAGAATTCCTTTCGATCGTTGTCTTGTACACAAAGCTCAAAGAAAGTCTCAATAATCTTTTGTGTATACCATACATTTACTAATCGCATAGCCTCCTTCAATCGTTGAGCATCTTCTTCTGTAGCACCAGGGAATGGAGCCCAAGTGGCAGATAAAGTCACATCACCCAATTGTGCATTGATAAAACGACACAATTGGGAACGACGAATCTCATCTCCAGAGCGATCAGCTTGCTCTACCAAATAGGCTAAAACCAATTTCTTAGTACGACTAAGATCGTGTTGCGTAAAGAGTTCTTCCACCATAGCTAAATCGGTTATGGCATTCTTTTCTACATAACGCACCATTACATCCGAGTAATAGGATTGCTTGAATGTTTTGTCTTTAAACCCAAGTAGTATGGGAGCTTCTGTCACTTTCATATTCTTGGCACAGAGCATAGCGACCATCCGCTTTGGACCATTTGGATCAAAAAAATTTGCTTTGTCTTTCCACAACAGGTAACGGCGGTTATTCCCCTCATAGAGTATCAGTTTTTGCATGACTAATTGCCCAATCGCCTCTCTATATTCAGGTTCTATAGAACACCAAGAGTTCACAAGATATGACACTAAGCCTCTAAAATACAAATTCCTCCAATGGAACTTCAGCAAGGACAAAGCATGATAAAAAGCATTGGAATCATCCCGCAACTTCATCAGGTAATAGGATACAATACGCAATTCCCGAGGTGTCCAACTTTTATAGAACACATCTTCTTTTTTCGCTGAATCCCTAACTTTCCGAATGATTTGAGCAATCGTTTGTGGAACTACAGCAAGTGTTTCCTGCTCATTAAACGAAGAGGCAATTTGCTTCAATTTCGACACATTACGATTGATCACCTTCTCCACTTGGTGATCCACTATGCGGGATGCTTGCAATGGAAAATCCCGAATAATACCTTGATTGATGTTTAAAAGATCAAATAGATCATTCATGGTGACTCTTGAATCGTTGTTCTGCTATATCTTCCAATTGTTTCTCCGCATTGGTACGGACACGAAACTCTACACGCCGTGATAAATCCTTATTTTCTGTTTGATCCGCATTAAGAATCAGATGACTGGAAGAAAGGCCATTGGCGGTAACCAAACCCTTGAGCCAATCCACATCGTCGGATTCCATCAATCCAAAACAATAGGCTAACACTGCTCGTGTCCTGTCTTGAGAGAGTTTCATATTGGAATAATAATCCCCATTGCTGTTGGTGTGTCCTTCAATACGAATCTCCTCGATATTTTCTCGATACTCTGGCTTACTCAACAAAGCAATGTATCGAGGAAAGAAATCGTCCAAAATAGACTGAAAATTTGGGTTCAAATAAGACATGCCTTCATCAAAAAGCATTGATGGCTCCTGGAATCTAACACAAAGGGTAGAATCAATAGTAGCTCGCCACGTAGCCAAATCCTTCTCAAATTCCGCTTGCATATCAATGTAGAGTTGGCTCTTAATCAAGTTATATTGCTTAACAATCTTTTCATCTTGCTCAGCTTTTTCTTGGACTCGCAACAAGGTTCCCATCAGCAAAAGGATAAAAATGAACAAAAGACCTGCCATTAAGTCACCTGTCGATAAGGAAAAAGCATTCTCCTCTTGACTTTGGTATTCAATCTGTGTTTTCTTCATAATTAACGGGATTTATGTTCATTTAACGATTCTACTAACATCTCAACCACCTCATTTTGTTGCTGAATACTATTCGACAACGCATCTGTTGTAGCAGTCAAGTTTGTCGCATACATATCCAAATATTTCTGTGTAGAGGTTTGTACTGTCCGACTGTATTCAGTCAAGCCCGCTTGCAACTGCTGGAAAACCGATCCCAGCCCTGCACGTATAGTCTCAAACTTCTGGACATAATCCTCTGATAAATCTCCTGATTTCTGAAGTAAGCTGACAACATCGTCAATTCCTTGCTGGCTGTTACGTTGCAATTCTTCCATTTTCAGCGAATAGTCACCTTGACTCTTGTTGAATAATTGGGTGGCCAATTTCATATCTCCTGTGATGGTTTGCAAATGAGCCGTACTACCCATTATCTCTCCCTGTGCTTTTTGGAATTGATCCAAAGTGCCAGTGATCCGTTCATTCATTTGTTCCATACGATCTATCGCTTGGTTGAACGCATCCAATAACTTATTCGTTTGAAGAGTTGTATCTTCTTGTAAGGCAATTAGCGTAGACTGTTTATCAGCCACATTATCTGTGATGCTCTTCACCGAAAGTGTCATATTGGAAACAGTACCATTCAAGAACTGACTCAACTGATCCGTAGCAGCTGCTAATTTGGAAACCATTTGATTGCTCTGCTCTTGAGAACTCTGCGTGATACCATTCATCACCTCCTTAACTTCCATGATGGCATTACTAATTGCCCCTGTTGCCATAGTGATCTGTTCTTGCATTTGCATCATGGCAGTTGAATTGGCATGGGCAGAAGTACTTGAAATCTCCGCAATAGAAGTTTTTACTTCCTCTATGGTAACTTGCAGTGTGGCAGAAATATGTTCCATGTTCCTCGGAAAATCAGCCATAGCTTGTGCAGAGGCTGCTAATTGATGTGCCAATCCCTCTAATTCTTTTGTTGCAGAACCAGAAAGACCAGAACTAAACTCACGCATCATTACAGTCATATTATTCTTCAATTCATCTACTATTTTCTGAATCATGTCCGCAGCAGGAGATGCAACCATCTCTGCCATTTTGTCGATATGGACAACAATAGCATTGGTTGTTTTATCTACATTTTCCATTAACGGTATGATACGCTGTTGCATTTGACGAGAAAGCACTTCGTCAAAACCATTGTTTAATTCGATAGCCAAATCTGTAGAGAAGGATTTCAAAGCTTTACTTTGTTCCAAGTTTTCTTTTAAAATTTCCCGAGTCGCATTAGCAATAGCAACATCCTTTCCTTCATCATTAGTATAAGTAAGACGGCGGCAAATTTCGTTTGATAAATAACTTATCTGGTTCTCCACTACTTTTTTCAAACCTTCATAAAGCTCATTTTTAATTTCAGTTTGCTGCAGTTTCGCCAGTTGTATATCATCTATATAATAGATCTTATCTAATTTTTCTGTCAGTAAATGTAGATTGATACACAAACTATTTTTCCAAGTTTTATCGAAGGCTGTAAAAATTAATGACGTCAACATTCCAACCAATGATGTCAAGAATGCCGTATCCATACCATTGAGTAATCGCTCTATACTTTCTTGAATATGCAGAGTATCGTCACTATTGAATCCCTGTATTCCTAACGTGAGTCCCAAAAATGTTCCCAATAGTCCCAATCCCACAAGCGTACCAGCTGCTGTATCCAAACGCAAATGAATTAGTTTATACACTGAATATACATTAGTTTCGTTAAAGACAGCAGATGCAGGAATATTTGATTTCATATCCGTCGGAGTATGGATAATGATCATATCCTTATACATACTATATAATGGCTTAAGTTTTGTGTTGGCAAGCACATCTAATGAATTGTCTTTGGATAGGGCTTTTTTAATGATTCTCTTTGCTCTATAACGTTTTAATGATGCAAAGAAATATAAAACAAACACGATCCCAATAATAATAAGAGATCCCCAAGTGATGTAAATCTGCAATTGATTTGGCATATTCTTAATATTTAGATACAAGCATGTTGCAAAATTACGTTATTTCATAAAATGTCCACTATAAAATGATGAGAAATAGGAATATTACCCATGGATTTAAAAAATCATTTGTAAAGACTCCTGTCACCCGCTTGTTTAATAAACCTACTATTTAATCCCACATCTTATTACAGCTGCGAATCCATAATAGACATACCTCTCCACCCCTCTTCTCGATTGAGCAGATTCAAACAATCAAACAGGCTCAATAAGGGTCGGAGCCTGCAAAACAGAATAAGGAGCGGCAACAAAAATATAGGTGTGTATCTGCTGCAATGCCTGTACCATTCCCTCACGAAAGGAGTCCAGCAAATTACTCTCAAAGAGGTCGTAGGCTTTCTTTCCGCTCTGCCCGTCGATAGTATTGTCGCTATAGGTCAGCCAGTCGAGGAATGCCATGGCTTTCTGGTTGGGCATCGCCTTGGCAAGGGCTGCTATGCCATCGGCATCCAAGGTATCGGTAAGTCGGCGTTTCCCATCAGGGGCAAGCAGTTTCAACTGGTTAGTGGCACTAACCAACTCATTGCCTTCCTTCTTGAGCTTCGTCTTCAGATACTTCCAGTAGTTGCGCGTCTTGGCGTAGTCGTCCTGATCATTGATGGCACCAATGACATCGCGCACAGAGAAGTACCATCGGGCACTCTCCTCAACCCACACGGCACGAACCTCATGGTCGTTGTAGAAACGGATGGATATCTTAGCATCTTTCATCGCTTGTCCTCCTCAATTTGTGGGACGTGTCCCACATTTTTCGAATAACTTCTGTTTCTGTTTCCTCCGTGAGCTTCCAAATATCCGAACTCAGTCAGCTGGCGCAGGTAACGCTTGGCGGTTGTTTCGGTGAAGCCGAAGACTTTGACAATGTCCTCTGTTCGAATCTCGGTTTTATCGGTCACAAATATCAGGATATCGGCCATTTTCTCGGCAAGAGAGGGCTTTATCGACCATTTATCGACCATTTCCTTGACAAAGTCCGTTTTATCGACCACTTCAACCGACTTGACATACTGTTCGATGTCGTGTTTCAAATGATTACACTTTATCTTCTCACATACTTCGTCTCCTTTCCACTCCCCACAGACTGTATCACGCCCATCTGTTCCAACTCTTTCAGACGGTTACAGGCAGTCGAGCGCTTCAGACCGAACATCTGTGCAAATGTGGCACGGGTGATGCTATGGTGCGTCTGGAAGTAGTCGGTAAGGACAGGTATGAATTGGGAGGCAGGAGGTGCGACTGCCACTCCTGTGGTGGGTTGCCAAATGAAATAGGGATTGCCTATGGCTTCCATAAACTGCGGGCTGGGTTGGAAGTTCACACCACGTACTACAACACTTTGCATCCGTCGGTTACTCTCCGGATGGATCTGTGAATCCGTACCGATGGATAGCTTGAAGGTACCGATCATGGGGATGTCGATTGTTTTTCCTTCCTTGAGCAGTGTAGCCATCACATCTGCCAAGTCGTTGAAAGCGGCTTTGGCATTACCTCTGGACAGTGCACCCTCAGATGCCACCAACTCAGCCAATTGCTGTTCGTCAACCACTTCGCTGTCTGTGATTCGTGGAAACATCTGCGGTTTCCCTACGTTCTTGCCTTTTACCGGAGGCTTAACCTGCCATTCGATGTTTATTGCCATACTTGATCGTTTTATTTGTTATCCAGTTTCTGTCTATATGCGTTGCTTGTTCGTCCAGCCAAGGCTGGACGATGCCTGAAGTCAACTTCAAGTGCCAACGAACATATCTTCATCGACCGTCCAGCCTTGGCTGGACGAAGACTACAGATCCTATTCAGCAACCTTCTTCCTGATTTGCAAAGCTACTGATTATTTCATAAAGCTGAAACCCATTAGGGAAATGTACGGTCATGAAGGACGCAGAAGAGTAATCAAGCAGTAAAGTTATCAGAAGGGATAGCCAATGGCAAGATGAAAGCCCAGGCCATCCTTGAACTTAGGTAAATTGTAGTACCCGCTCTTTCCCGTGTCATAAGGGAGATGGAGACCGATTCCCAAATCCATGCGGACCACCAAGAAGGGAAGCACATAGCGAAAACCGGCACCGGTACCCAATGCCAGATCCTTGAAGAAACGGCCCCATTTGAGCTGACCACCCGGACGCTCTTCATCAGCCCGCAAGAGCCAGATATTTCCACTATCCAAGAATAGAGCCGCATGCAAGTCACCCAAAATAGGGAAACGATACTCCAGATTGGCTTCAAACTTGATGTCGCCCGTCCGGTCGATATAAGCATACGGATTCTGATCATCCGGATGACGGAAACGACCCGGCCCGATACTACGGATCGTAAAGGCACGCACACTGTTCGCACCACCAATGTAGAATTGCTCATTGTAAGGAGAGGTACGGGCATTGCCATAACTGTAAATCGCACCGGCCATGATACGGCCCACGAGATGGGACTGTTCCCCAATCGCCCAGTCATAACGGGTCTCCAATGTTCCTTTGATGAACTGCGCAAAGGGATTTCCCAGCCATTTCTTCCCCTCCTCATTGAACGGCTTACCAGTCAAGGAGTAGAGGCTGTTGACCAACAGACCCGACTGCGTGATGGAAACCTGCCACCAACGATGGTGCCGACGTGTCGTGAGGGGAGAATCATCATAGGTATAAGTCAGTCCCATAGAGGGAACAAACTGGTTTTGCAAACTCTTCTTCAAAGCCTTGTTTACATCCGTGATACTATCGAAAGCCGCGGTGGTACTCTGTAACAGGTTATAGGCGAGCTTGAAGGGTGTCACAGAGAAATGGCTGGTAGCCGAGCGTTGGAACTCATACGACGCCTCTCCTCCAAATGCCAGCATCCGGAAGAAACGGGCCCGGTTCATCTGGTCGGCATAAAGACGGAAGGTAGTTGTAGCAGGTAGTCGCGAATCACGATGAATCCAATTGGGGAAGAGCAGCCGGGGGAAGGTGATCGACGTAGAGAGTCCCAACTCATAACTGTTCACTTTCGATCCGCTCTCGTCGAGGCGGTTACCGGTCTGCCACTCATACGATCCATATAGCTTGACGCCAAACAGCTCACCACCCCCAAACAGATTCCGACGGTTCACACTAAAGGCTGCGCCCGGTCCCATCTGGTCGTTACTTTTGGCCGTCACATTCATTTCCAGCTCTCCATCAAGAGGCAGATCATAGACCGTCCGGATACGCACATCCAATGTATCCTGCCGACGGGAGGTGTCACGCGGAGTGTATTGCATTTCCGTAAAACGGAAAGTGTTCAGTCGGGCCAGGTCAGTCTGTGTCTCGCTCTGTTTAGTCTGTGAATAACGTTCACCCGGCCGGAAATGGATCCGTTGGTATAGGACAGAGGGGCGTACCCGCAACTTATCCTCGTAATAGATGGTCAGATCCTTGTAAGTCACCGAATCGGTCGGTGGCTCGTTGCCATACCCATTCATCCATAACGACACACGTCCTACCTTATAAGAGCGGATCGCCGTCCAAGGAAGACTGCTCTTGGTCGTGACCCGCAACGAGACTTTACCCGGATTCATCAAGGTATCCGCCAGATAGGTTACAAACTCAGGACGGAAATAGAAATAGCCCTCGTCACGCAACAGATTGGAGATACGTTCCCGTTCCGCCTGTAACTGGACTACGTTGAAATTATCCCCTTTCCGCAACAACGACTGGGGCAAATGAGCCTGAATGACAGAATCAGCCTGCCGACGGAAACGGATATAACGGATCGAATCCAACGTGTAAGGACGATTCATCGCTACCCTATATTGTACCTGTGACTTACGGGCATTCTTCGGATCAGGCAACGTATCGAACGAGACTTCGGCATCAAAATAGCCATACTCGCGCAACAGATTCTGTGCCACCTTGACACGCACCTCCGGATTGACGGCACTGAGCAACACCGGCTTGGCAGCCATCTTCCGGAAAATCCACTGACTCAGTTTTCCCTCTTTGTTGACAAAGGCATTATAGACCCAAAGTCCCCACGGGAAAGGAACACGAATACTGGAACTTCCCAACAAGGCATTGTTGGGCGGATAGGCCAATGCAGCCTCCACCTCTTCCAAGGCGGTAGCTCCCGCTTCGGTCGAGTCCACCTGTACCAGCTCGATCTTCCGGATACCGGTGTAGAGCACTTCACCCTCAGGCAGGTTCCGTGTGGTGGAACAGGCTGTCAGCAACCATACAAACAGGACAGTCCACACTGCCATTCCACCCGTTTTCCGGATTCTCTCATTCCACCACTTCATCGTTGACCTCCTCTTCTACACTCCGGTTGACAACCGCAGCGGTCTTTTTCTTGAAATTGAACAATTCACGCAGATAGCGCATTTTCCGACGCAACACGACACCTGCACCTGTCTCCGTGATTTCCCCCTCCAACAGACTCTCGTAATTCTTGTTGTGGAACAGCTTGACATAGCGTGAACCGCTGTCATCCAAGCGGTACTCCACTGAGACATTGTCGATGAAGGGTTGTGCCTGTCCGTTATTGATATTATCTCCCGTAGAGATACGACCACCCAAAATCACCCGAATCCGGTCGTTGTAGAACCGTTTGGCAAAACGGAAGGAATAGTCGGTACGGGATCCGCCACCCTCCGATCCGTTCTCGTCGTAACTATCCATGCCAAACGAGAGATCCACACTCTTCAACGCACTGCCGGCAATGTTATTGATCTCGTTTTGCAAGAAGTTATTGAGAGCTGTTCCCATATTCATGTTGACCTTTCCATTGCTGCTGGAGCCCAAATACATACCCGTCACCAACATGCTGACAGCCAACTTGGCCCGTTCCTCCGTTCCTTTGGCATTCAACTCATCCTCCATCGCACGGTCTTCCGGCGCATTGAGGACAAACTGTAGCGCAGGTGTCTCTAAACGATCCTTCAGTTCGACACCCACATCGAAGTTGACCGAACGGGCAGAACCGTCACTATTGACCGAAGCCCGTACCCGCTCCGTAGCGGTCAGGTTCAGGACAGGGTTCATCACAGGACCGTTCCACTGCACATAACTACCCTCCTGGATGGTGAACTCCTTCAACGGAATCACCGGTAACGCATACTTGAAGGTACCTCCCGTGAGTGTATAGCGTCCGTTGAGCAGCATGTCACCCTGCGGGGTATATTGGAACGAAAGGTCACCACCGCCCTCCAAGTTGACATGGCTCGACTGATCGGGTGTCAGGTCCACATTGCAACGAACAGCCGGATCCACCCGAACCGTCATCAACAGATCCAATCCTCCAAGAGGTAAAGGTGGCTTACGAGGCAACTTCCGACGTACCGAATCTGCAAAGGAAACAAAGGTGACCATGTCGGCCAGACGATCCTGTACAGTGACCGGAGAGTCCTGCATGACATACGTCACATCTGTCGTACCGAGGATTTGCAGATCTCCCCGCATGGTGAGTGCCTCCAACGGGCCTTTCAATGTGGAACGCAGGTTGACAAACATCTTGCCATAGACAAGGCTCTCGTCATTGCGTTTCACCTGGAACACCTGCAACTCATCGGCATTCATCTTCAGGTCGGCCAGTAAATTTGAGGGATCATTCAGATCCACCACACCCTCCAGCACAAGCGGATTCTCGCCATAGGCATAACATTTATATTGATTGAAATAAAGCCGGTTGTTACGTATCGGTACACGCTGCCCATCGAAACGGAACGAGGAACCCAACGCTCCGACAAACACAGAAGCGCTATCCAACATCAGATATCCGTTTGTCTGAGGAGCCGAAGCCGTGCCACTGATCGTCAGTTCACCATCCAGATCCCCCTGCATCCGAGCCATATCATCCGGAATAAAGGGATCGGCCATCTGCAAAGGAAGATGCAGGAACGCAAGAGAACCATGGATCGAATCTTCCGTTCCGTTCGCCTGGTAGAGTGCTGTCAACGTACTGATCTCCTGCCGGTCACGAAACAGGTGCGCATCCACCTGATGTTCCCCTTCAGCCAAAGGCAGATAGACCGTATTGAGGAAAAGTTCTCCCACTCGTTTCCGCTCATAAAACAGCTCGTCAATATGTGTATCGGCCACCACCATGAACCCGGAATCAGCCGGTGCATACTGGAGATTGGCATTCAACATACCACCCATCGAAGGCAGATAGGCAAAGGACTTTGAAAGGAGAGACAAATCAATCTGACTCAGTTCCACATGTACCGGATCATACTCCATCCCCTCCTCCTCTTCCGAATGAATCCAAAGTGAAGCATAGTTTTCGCCCGACAGACGCATATCCGCTGCAATGGAACGGGCATCCTGCCAATAAATATAATTGTCTGGATTCAACGCGAAGGGCCGGAACGCCACAATCGGCTCATCCGGGAAAAGAGAGAAACGCCAGCCATCGCTCATCCGATTGACCCGCAATCCCAGCAAAAGCCCTGTATCACCCTGCCCATCCTGATAACGGAAACAGGCATCCGCATACGAGGGACGGAATACGCCTCCCACACCTGCCCGGAAAGGGGCCTGTTGCCGATAGCGTTGCTTGACAGCTTGCAGATCATAACACAGCCCCAATGTGTCTTGCCACAAGGATCCC
>JBJECC010000143.1:0-10289 GCA_051870655.1 Parabacteroides sp.
AACCGATGCCCTCTCCCACCTGTGTCTCCAATGCCTTCCTGTTGATGCCATGCTTCGCATCGATCCATTTCGAGCGGATTCTTGGAAAGAAGGTCTCGCCATCCGCAGTGGCCAGTTCCAGTCCTCTGTAATTCACCACCTGAGGATGGCTGTCGAACTCCACTCCCGTCACCAGATCCCTCCATATCGTGACTTTTCCCTTTTTCCGACAGGCAAATCCGACACCATGCAGATAGGCAAACTGGGAGGCCATCCCTTCATGCGACACAATCTTTACAATGTCATCATCTGTCTCATCCTGCAAGGAGCCACTCCCCAACCAAAGAAACTGCTCATTTCTGTGCTGGGGAAGATCCATGTCCCGACTCTTTCCCAGGAAGAAGTCCTCCCACGCTCTATCCGCCGAAGGCAATCCAAATGTCCGGTATGCCCCCACATTGTCAATAATCGTACAACAGGCTTTCCCCTGGCAAGGACGTAATCCACGTCCCACCATCTGCAAATATTTCGCCAACGACAACGTAGGTCTCGCCAACTGGATAAACTCTACATCCGGACAGTCAAACCCCTCAGAAAACAGATCCACACTGACCAGTATTTGGATGGAGCGGGGTTCGGAAGAAGAGGATTTAAAGATGTCAATCAGCCGTCTCCGATCCGCAAGAGGTGTCTTCGAGCTGACCACAACAGCCCCTGCTCCTTGTTGCAGATAATAATCGGCAATGTGTTCCGCATGCGCAATATCAATCGCATACACAATCCCTTTCTTGTCAGAGGCATACCGTTGAAACGAATCATACAGTCGTTCGATACTCGGCCTCAGATCCAACTTCTCATGCAACTCCTTCTGCTGGAAATCTCCATCCGCCCCACGCTTCTTCAAGGAATCGATCAACTGTTGTTCCTCACTCTCCGGACGGATAGAGTAATAATCATAGGGCGAAAGCCACCCCTCTGCAATGAAGCGTTTGACGCTCCATGACTCCACCAACACCTCAAACAAATCGGTGAAACCTTCCCCACTCAACCGATAAGGAGTAGCCGTCAATCCCAAGAACCTCGCTTCCGGCCAGGCAGTCCATAGTATCTGATAGCTCTTTGCCAACGCATGATGCGCCTCGTCTATGATCACAAGGGATGGATCCAGACCCTGATTCTGTTTCTTGGCCAATGTCTGGATGGAAGCCACCATCACCCGATGGAACGATGCCGGCCATTTTCCACCGGCAATCACCCCACAGTCTATCCCGAAATGATTCAGGAACACCCCAATTTGTTCAATCAATTCCATGCGGTGTGCCACAATGAGCACGGAACACTTCTGGCCAAAGTCAACGTCAAGAGGAAGGTATTGCCTGACGAGCGAAGCAAGTACCACCGTCTTCCCCGTCCCTGTCGGCATTTGCATCATGACACTACGATGTGTCTGAAATGCCTCATTGACCTTTTCGCATATTTCTAATTGATAGTTTCTCAGCATATTTTTGACGTGTAAAATTATACTTTTCCTTTCACCCCACCAAACACAATGCTGAGAATCTGTATAACTACTATCAAGCTTCCACCTTCGATTTAACAGACCTTCATTTGAACCTCTTAACCCGAACCTTGACAGATTGGAGATTTTCTTAGTTTATTGTATCTTTGTCCCCATAAATTTAAAACACATGAACACACACTTGCAAAAACTGGTCGCCTTTTTGGCGGCATTTTACCTTGGGGCCTGTGCATTGAACGCACAAGAGGCCCAACCGGCCCGATTTGAAGTAGGGCAAAAAAGTTTCCTGTTGGATGGAAAACCCTTTGTGGTCAAAGCCGCAGAGTTGCATTACCCCCGCATTCCCCAGCCCTATTGGGAGCATCGTATTCAGATGTGCAAGGCGTTGGGCATGAATACGATCTGTCTCTATGTCTTTTGGAATGCACACGAAGCGCAACCGGGACAATTTGATTTCGGCGGACAAAATGACTTGGCAGCGTTCTGCCGTCTTTGCCAGAAGAACGGCATGTATGTCATCCTGCGACCGGGTCCCTATGTATGTGCCGAATGGGAAATGGGAGGTCTTCCCTGGTGGTTGCTGAAGAACAAAGAGATACGTCTGCGTGAGGAGGATCCCTATTTTCTGGAGCGGGTCAATCTCTTCGAAGAGGCTGTGGCTGCCCAAGTGGCTGGCTTGACCGTACAAAACGGGGGGCCTATCATCATGGTGCAGGTGGAGAATGAATACGGTTCATACGGGGAGAGCAAATCCTATGTGTCGAAAGTGCGTGACATCGTACGTCGTCACTTCGGCAATGAAATCACCCTGTTTCAATGCGACTGGTCGTCCAACTTCACCCTGAACGGCTTGGATGATCTGGTATGGACCATGAATTTCGGTACGGGAGCCAATATTGACCAACAATTCGAGCGGCTGAAACAGCTGCGTCCCGACAGTCCGCTGATGTGTAGCGAATTCTGGAGTGGCTGGTTTGATAAATGGGGGGCCAATCATGAGACACGTCCTGCCGCGGATATGATTGCCGGTATAGATGAGATGCTGTCCAAAGGGATCTCGTTCAGTCTGTACATGACACACGGA
This sequence comes from Parabacteroides sp., assembly GCA_051870655.1. Classification (GTDB taxonomy): domain Bacteria; phylum Bacteroidota; class Bacteroidia; order Bacteroidales; family Tannerellaceae; genus Parabacteroides. The sequence goes on from JBJECC010000143.1 coordinate 2,583, forward strand.
GGCACCAACTGGGGGCACTGGGCCGGAGCCAATTCACCCGGTTTCGCTCCGGATGTCACTTCCTATGATTATGATGCACCGATCAATGAATCGGGACAAACCACCCCGAAGTATTGGGAATTGCGTAAGACGTTGACCAAATATGCAGAAGGGAAACGGTTGCCCAAAGTGCCGGCCGCCATTCCGACTGTTGCGATCCCCTCTTTCCAATTTACTGAGGTGGCTCCCCTCTTTCAGAATCTGCCCGCACCCAAGCAGGACGAACAGATCCGTACCATGGAGGAATATGACCAGGGATTTGGCAGCATTCTCTATCGGACCCGTCTGCCCCGTATGACCCAGCCCTCACTGCTGACCGTAACGGAGGCACATGACTTCGCACAGATTTTCATGGATGGAAAGTATATCGGCAAATTGGACCGTCGCCTCGGAGAGAAACAGATCACGTTGCCGGCCTGCCCTGCCGGTACCACATTGGATATTCTGGTTGAGGCCATGGGCCGCGTCAATTTCGGACGTGCCATCAAAGATTACAAGGGAATCACCGAAAAAGTGGAATTGAGCATGGATGTGGACGGACGCGCGTTCGTCTGCGACTTGAAAAACTGGGAGGTGTTCAACTTGTCGGATGAATATACAAATTACAAGCAGATGACCTATCAACCGTTGAAGGATACGAAAGTGACAGACGGACAACGGTTGCCGGGATGTTACCGCGCTACCTTCCAAGTCAAGAAACCGGGTGATACATTCCTCAATTTCGAGACATGGGGTAAAGGACTGGTCTATGTGAACGGTCGTGGACTGGGACGTATTTGGGAAATCGGTCCGCAACAGACGTTGTATGTGCCGGGATGCTGGCTGAAACCGGGTGAGAACGAGATTCTGGTGTTTGACATTGTCGGCCCGCGTGAGGCACGTAGCGAGGGATTGCGTGAACCGCTGCTCGACCAGTTGTTGGTGGAGAAACCGTTGACACACCGGCAAGAGGGTGAGACGTTGGATCTCTCTTCCGCACAGCCTGTCCACAAGGGAGCTTTCAAACCAGGAAATGGCTGGCAGGAAATCAAGCTGGACCAACCGGCCAGCGGCCGTTATGTCTGCTTGGAGGCATTGAATGCTCAGGATGGAAAGGATCAGGCTTGCATTGCCGAACTCTATCTGCTGGACCAGACAGGCGAACGTCTCACACGGGAGCCGTGGACTGTGGATTATGCAGACAGCGAAGATGTGAGCGGCGTGAACCGGTCCGGTGACAAGCTGTTTGACCTGCAGGAATCCACCTATTGGAGCACAGCGGCAGGATCAGCCTATCCGCATCAGATTGTGATTGATTTGGGGGCAGAGCATACAATCCGTGCCTTACAATATTTACCGCGTATGGAGAAGGATGCGCCCGGCAGTATCCGGGAATTCCGCCTCTACATACAAAAGACACCTTTTAAAAAATAGAGATTCAGAAGCAGCGGCCGCCATCCTCTACCGATGGCGGCCCGCTTTTTGAGAAAACGAAGAAGAGGATGAAACACAATATATTCGCACTGTACATCATCAAAGTATCCAAGTGGTTTTCCTTGGTTATGCCGATCATTGTCCTGTTTTACGAAAAGCAAGGGTTGGGAATGCAAGAGGTTTTTATGCTGAAAAGTGTCTATTCCGTCGCAGCAGTGGCTTTGGAAATCCCCTCCGGCTATTTGGCCGATGTATGGGGCAGGCGTAAATGTCTGATTGCGGGCTGTATCCTTTTCTTCTTAGGGTATCTTTGCTATTCCTTTACCTCCACCTTTGCAGCGTTTGTCTGTGCCGAGCTGTTGTTGGGCATCGGGCAGACCTTGGTGAACGGAGCTGATTCAGCCCTGCTGTATGACACAACCGTCCATTTCGGGAAAGATGAGCAGTATCTCCGCTATGAAGGACGTATTACCATGATCGGAAACTTTGCCGAGGCGATTGCGGGTATCTTCGGAGGTCTGCTGGCGGTCTATTCCTTGCGGTTGCCCTTCTGTGCACAGGCGGTTGTCGCCTTCAGTGGTATCCCAGCCGCCCTCCTTCTTCAGGAATACACCTCCAAAAGCCAAACCCAGAGTCCTTTTAAGGAGATTCTACACATTATCAACTATTCGCTGATCGAAAACAAGCAGCTTTGCTGCAATATTTTCTTTTCGGGCATTATCGGGGCGGCCACGCTGACAATGGCCTGGTTTGTACAACCCATCCTCATGCATCTGGAGACTCCCACCAGCTATTACGGCATTATCTGGACCATCCTGAACCTGACAGTCGGTTTTGCGGCTTTGTGGTCAGACCGCATTGACCGGCGATTGGGCATGTTCAAGATGAATACTCTGATTCTGTTGGCCATCACAGGCGGTTATGCACTGATCGCCTTCAATCTCTCGTACGCCGGCCTATTGATTCTGTTTGTCTTTTACATTTTCAGGGGCATTGCCACCCCCATTCTGAAGGGTTACATCAACCAGATTACCTTTTCAGAGATGCGGGCAACGGTATTGTCGATCCGGAATTTCATCATCCGACTGATCTTTGCCGCCGTTGCCCCCTTCATCGGTTGGCTCAATGACTATTATTCATTGCAGACAGCCCTGTTGGTCTCTGCACTCATCTTCTTTGTGCCGGGCATTATTTTCCTGGTGTTGCAACGACACGCTGAATAGCCTGTTGCACCAATTCTTCCATGACCTTATAGCCCTCCAGTGTCGGATGTACACCATCTTTGGAATACTTCTCCGGCAATCCGTTCCGTTCATCCTTCAAGGCGGTGTGATAATCGACATACTCCAACTGATTGGCTTCCGCATAGGCACGGATCATCTCATTCAGACGGACAATCTTCTCGGCCGGTTCCAGCCCCTTGCGCCAAGGGAACTCATAGGCAGGCATCACGGAACAGAGAATCACCTGAATCCGGTTAGCCTTGGCCAGTTCCGCCATGGAAACAATGTTGCCGAAGGCATGTTCCAACGAGATATAGCCATTGTTCTGGGCCACATCATTCGTACCGGCCAGAATCACGACCGCCTGCGGCTTCAGTTCAATCACATCCGGCCGGAAACGGACCAGCATTTCCGATGTGGTCTGTCCGCTGATCCCCCGGTCCACATATCCATGCTGGATAAAGAAAGTGGAATCGGCGGGCCACCAGCCATCCGTAATCGAGTTTCCCATGAAAACCACCTTGGCAGGCTTCTGTACGCTCTTGTTAGCCTCTGCATAGCGGCCGAAATTGGCCCAATCTTTCTGTTGGGCCGACATGGTGGCTGTTGCCAAACAACAAGAGGCCACCAATAACGTTTGTTTCCAATTTTTCATGTGCTTGTTCATTTGTAAGTTAACCTCTAAAAAAACAGGATGTGTCGCTTGGTCTCCCCAAATGACACATCCTGCCTGTTCATATTTTAATTATTATCACATTAACCATTCATAGAAACCAAGAACTCTGCATTGTCAGCAGTCTGTTCCAACTGTTTCTTGACAAACTCCATCGCCTCGATCGAGTTCATGTCCGAGAGATACTTGCGGAGGATCCACATACGGTTCAACGTATTCTCATCCTGCAACAAATCATCCCGTCGTGTGCTGGAAGCCGTAATATCCACAGCCGGATAGATACGCTTGTTAGACAACTTGCGATCCAACTGCAACTCCATGTTACCGGTACCCTTGAACTCTTCAAAGATCACATCATCCATCTTGGAACCGGTTTCTGTCAAAGCTGTAGCCAAAATAGTCAAGCTACCGCCATTTTCGATGTTACGGGCTGCACCGAAGAAACGTTTCGGCTTCTGCAAGGCGTTGGCATCCACACCTCCGGAAAGTACCTTACCGGAAGCCGGCTGCACCGTGTTGTATGCACGTGCCAGACGTGTGATCGAATCGAGCAGGATGACCACATCATGACCGCATTCCACCAGACGCTTTGCCTTGTTCAATACGATTTCGGCAATCTTCACGTGGCGCTCTGCCGGCTCATCGAATGTAGAGGCAATCACCTCTGCATCTACACTGCGGGACATGTCCGTCACCTCCTCAGGACGCTCATCGATCAACAGGACGATCATATACACCTCCGGATGGTTGGCGGCAATTGCATTGGCAATATCCTTCAGCAACATGGTCTTACCGGTCTTCGGCTGTGCCACGATCAGACCACGCTGTCCCTTACCGATCGGTGAGAACAGATCTACCACCCGAACGGCAATGTTATCGAACACCTTCGGCGAACGGCGGCCTGTCAGCATAAACTTCTCATCCGGGAACAACGGAGTCAGATGATCAAACGGTACGCGGTCACGCACCTCTTCCGGTGTACGGCCATTGATCCGATCCACTTTCACCAGCGGGAAATATTTCTCACCCTCTTTCGGCGGACGAATCGTACCTTCCACCACATCACCGGTCTTCAGACCGAACAATTTGATCTGTGACTGGGAAACGTAAATGTCATCCGGAGAAGTCAGGTAGTTATAATCGGAAGAACGCAAGAATCCATAGCCGTCAGGCATCATTTCCAACACACCGGTTCCTGTCAGGATGCCGTCAAAATCATACATTTTCTCTGCCGATGCAGATGCATTGGCATTGTTGTTATTGTTGTTATTGTTGGCTGTGTTACGCTGATTATTGGAATTGTTGTGATTGTTCTTCTGACGCAGTTGCTGATTATTTGTGTTCTGATTGGGTTGATCACTGTTTTCAGCAGCGGCTTTCTTCTCTGCTTTTGTCGGTGATTGGAAAGGAAAGATTTGATCCAGCACTGATTTGGCATCAGGATGACGGAACACGATCCGCTTGTGATCCTCTTCCACGGTCTGTCCAGGTGCCTGAGCCTCTACGGGAGCAGCCGGTGCATTTGCCGGTGCTTTCTTATCCGGATCTTCTGTCTCAGCAACCATCGGTGGTAAGGAGGTGTTTTCGATGGGTTCAACCGCCTCAACAGGGGGAAGCACACTGTCAACAGAAGCCGCAGATTTTTCCTGCGGAACCGAATCAACCGGATCAACCTTTTTCTTTTCCATCCGCGTCCGTTTCTTACGTTCCGGCTGGGCTTTGCCCTCAGCAGCTTTCTTCTGGTCTGCCGTAGCCTGCGGACTGGAAGCCTCACCCTGGCTCTGCGCCAATGCTTCTGCCTCAGCTGCCTTTGCTGCCTTGGAAGGACGTCCACGCTTCTTGCCCTCTGGTTTCTTCGTCTCTTTCTGTTTTTCGGCATGAAGGCCTGCTAAGGAGATGGCTTGTTCATCCAAAATACGATAAATCAGTGACTCTTTCGTAATGCCACTTTCCACCTTTATTCCTAAATCTCCCGCAATGGCTTCCAGTTCCGGGAGAAGTTTTTCATTTAATTCTATAATGTTATACTTCTGCATAAGAATTTGATTCATACGACCTTACTACGCAAAACGAAATTGATTGCGTTCAACCGTAATCATTAAGAATATATTAATAATTGAATTGATTCTGTTTGAAACCGGAATGCGACCCTAATAGTTATTATTCGCCACATTTCTGCGGAGTAAATCGATGCAAATGTAACAAGTTTTTTTAATTTCATAGACAATTCAACCGGAAAAATTTATCTCCAGTATCCATTTTGTCTGTTCAGTCACCCGAAAGCGATCGTCCATCCTTTCGCCTATCAGCCAGACCACTTGTTCGCCACTGCACAACAGCCAAGCCTGTTCCTTTTGGACACGGCAGAATTTTCGATCTGAAAAATAGTCACTTATTTTTTTTCGTCCTTTCATCCCAAACGGCACAAACCAGTCACCCTGTTGCCAACGACGCAGGCAGAGAGGGAACCGCAATTTATCCGCATCCAGACAAATTGTCTCTTTCCTTCGGGGAATGCAATAGGCTGCTGACCGCTCCAACCGATGGAACGTGAGCCGGACAGGCCCCTCCCAGAGGCCCTCTACAGCCGGAATAGTCCATGACTCCGGTTGCTCTCGCCGGGAAATAGGCACAATCCAACAGCTCTCCCGGTCCTTTACCAACCGATGTGTCTCTGAATAAAACTCCTTGCCCGATTCCTTGTCCAATGACTGATAGACGGATTCACAGAGCTGAGGACTGAATCCATAGGGACGCAACAGTTCATAAAGCAGGGTGGAAGGAGCTGGTTGCAGCAACAGGAGGGGAATGGAAAAGCATCCCTCAGCCAAGGTGACTTCACGGATGGCCTGTTCCATAGAGGCACGATACACCTGTTCCACCTCAGCCAAATGGGCTACGGTACGTGCCATGGAGCGTTTGGCGGAAGGATTGATCTGCTCCAGCAACGGAATGATACGCAAACGGATAAAATTCCGGGTATAGGCATCTGACAGATTGGTACTGTCCGTGACAAATGACAGCTGCTCCTCCGTCAGCCAGTCCACAATCTCATCCCGTCCTACCGTCAATAAGGGACGAACGATTGCTCCCTGTTTCGGACGAATCCCGGCCATTCCACGAATGCCACTGCCACGCAGCAGATTCATGAGCACAGTCTCAACCTGATCATCCCGGTGATGGGCCACTGCGATCGCCTGTGCCCCCAATTGCCTGCGCATGGACTCAAACCAAGCATAGCGCAATTCACGTGCAGCCATTTCGATGGAAAGATGATGGAACTTTGCATACGTCTCCGTGTCAAAATCCTGCTTGTAGAAAGGGATCTGAAAACGTTCCGTAGCGATCTGACGGGCAAACGCCTCATCCCGCATGGACTCCTCACCACGCAGATGGAAATTGCAGTGCAGCGCGATACAGGTATATCCCAGACGGCACAGCACCGCCAACAATGCCACTGAATCGGCTCCACCGCTCAGGCCGACCAATACAGGAGACTCCGGGGTCAGCAACTTGTGCTGCTGTATGTAAAGGTGTACCTTGTCAATCATATACGAACCGAAACAAGGCAGCCCGAAGCGAACGGCTTCGGGCTGACCAGTAGATTATTCATTGTTGGATCAATCATCCAAACCTGCCAATTCAGGATCGATCATGATACGACCACAATATTCGCACACGATGATCTTCTTCCGCAATTTGATATCCAATTGTTTCTGAGGCGGAATCTTGTTGAAGCAACCTCCACAAGCGCCACGCTGCACAGAGACCACGGCCAATCCATTGCGGGCACCTTTACGGATACGCTTGAAGGCTGTCAACAAACGCGGGTCGATGATCGACTCCAGCTTCTTTGCCTTCTCACGCAACCGCTCTTCGTCCTGCTTGGTCTCGGAGATGATCTGTTCCAGCTCCTCCTTTTTCTGTACCAAGTCGGCCTTACGACCCTCCAGACGATCTGTCAGCTGTGCAATCTCAGCCGTCTTCTTGGCAATGCCATCTTGAAATTCACGAATCTTCTTTTCGGAAAACTCCACTTCCAGACCTTGGAACTCGATCTCTTTCGACAAGTTATCGAACTCACGGTTGTTCCGAACATTGTCTAACTGCGATTTATATCGGTCAATCAGCGCTGTAGAGTCAGAAATCTTTCCTTTCTGCTCAACGATGGCAGCATCGTAATTCTTGATGTCCGCCTGATAATTCTGAAGACGCGTCTCCAAACCGGCAATCTCATCTTCCAAATCTTGCACTTCCAACGGCAATTCGCCACGAAGTGTTTTGATCTTATCGATTTCCGTCATCATCGTCTGAAGTTGATACAGCGTGGAGAGCTTTTCTTCCACTGTATATTCCTTA